>PYJC01000071.1 GCA_003635255.1 Candidatus Poribacteria bacterium
TCTGCCTCGCGTGGTAGATTGCTATCATCGACACTGACGGTGATACACCGCCGGGATTGCGTTGAAGCACTCTTACTTTCGGTGTCTTTGATGAAATTGAGAGCCATCGCACACCCGAGTCGGAGATTCAAACATTTCGAGTGATAAAGACTCAGAGAACCGAGACTTCGATAAAGACGTGCTTTGGGTATTTTCAAGGCATCTGCGACTTGATTCGGGTTGTAAAGTCCAAAGAGATGGCAAACGCAGAGCAGAAGTAGCGTCTCAACGACTTGCTGCCTCATTCGTTGAAAGTAAGAAGCGAGAAGGTCTTGAAAAAAGAGTGTAGATTTGGTAATCTTATGACGCATGAGATGTCCTCCAATGGCGACTCGAAGGTGGTTTTTCTGAGTCCCTACGATGCCATCTCATGCGCTAAAAATCAAGCAACTTTTTCAAAACAAACGCATTTTCATACTGCTATACCTACGATCTATTGATGATTACTGACTCCTTGATAGATTTGATAAATACCAGATAAATTATTTGGAACCGACAAGCAACACTTTGTAATATCCTCCTTTAGGCACCGTACAGATCAATATTCACCTGAGTACCATAGCGTTCTATGAATTCGCGTCGAGGTTCAACGGTATCGCCCATAAGAAGTGTAAAGATACGGTCGGCCTCAACAGCGTCTTCAAGCGTTACCCTAAGCAGAATACGTTCATCAGGACGCATAGTCGTGTCGCGTAATTGTTCGGCATTCATTTCAGCTAACCCCTTGTACCGAGTGATAGTAAGTCCTCTGTGTTCCATTTCAAGGAGATGCTTTACAAGTGAAACCACATTTTTCGCGTGATGAATGTCACCATCTTCGGACTGAACGCTAAACAATTTTTGACTTTCCGATTCGTTTGCGATATCTATATCTTCTGATGCTTCTGATGGTAGGAAATCCTCACCTTGAATTTGAAATTCAGCGAGTTTCTCAAGTTCCTGCCGTAACTCATGATGCCAAGTCCTCGGCGTTGGATCGACTATATTTTCAGGATCCGCTACCGGTGGTGGGTTTCCGAAAAGCAGCGTCTGCGTGGCGGTGGACACTTGTTGTTCCGAGTTATCTTCGGCTGCTCCTACTGTAGGTTCGCTTCTATGAGGTGGGGAAATCTCAAGCATAGCAAGCAGTTTATCTATGTCATCGGCAGTATCGTCTCCGTTAGTCTCGCTCGCTTCGGTTTGCGCGGATTGATCAATGTTAGAAAACTGTGAGGAAGTCACACCGCTTCGCTTGATTTGATCAAGAAGCACTTGAATTTTGCGTACAGCATTAGAAATCGTCCGGTACTCAGATGCTGTGTAAGGCACACCCCGCCGTGCGTTTGTTATTTGCACGGTGTCAAGGGCAAGTGTAAGCAGATAGTCTTCAAACTGCTCATCGTCCTGAAGGTATTGTGCATTCCTACCTTTTTTCACTTGGTAGAGCGGCGGTTGAGCAATGTAGAGATGACCAGAGGCAATGAGTTCTGGCATCTGGCGAAAGAAAAAAGTTAAAAGCAGTGTTCGTATGTGCGCGCCATCAACGTCCGCATCTGCCATAATGATGATTTTGGAATATCGGAGTTTTTCAAGACTAAACTCTTCGGCACCGATACCTGTTCCCAATGCGGTTACAATGTCAATAACTTGTGCATTTTTGAGTATCTTGTCAAGTCTTGTTTTGTCTACGTTGATACCCTTACCTTTAAGCGGAAGAACGGCTTGATTTTCTCGGTTGCGCCCCTGTTTAGCAGTGCCACCGGCGGAGTCGCCCTCTACAAGGAAAATTTCAGTTCGGGAAGGATCGCGTTCAGAACAGTCAGCAAGTTTACCCGGCATTGAGGCAGAATCCAAAACGCTTTTACGACGGATCATTTCACGTGCACTGCGCGCAGCTTCACGCGCTCGCGCGGCATCAACAGCTTTTTGAATAATACGTTTGGAGACACTTGGGTTTTCTTCCAAAAGGGTCTTGAGACGCGAACCGACAAAAGTCTGAACGATACCCTCAACTTCTGTGTTTCCGAGTTTAGATTTTGTTTGTCCCTCAAATTGCGGATCTGGAACCTTAACACTAATAACCGCAGTCATTCCTTCACGGATGTCTTCACCTGTGAGGTCCACTTTGGCGTTCTTCAGAAGATCGTTAGCATTAGCGTAATTTTTAAAAGCGCGGGTAAGCGCACTTTTGAAACCACTCTCATGAAAACCGCCTTCCGCAGTCCGGATGTTGTTGGCGTAAGAACTTATGTTTTCTGAGTAACTCGTGTTGAACTGAAAGGCAATCTCTACTGCAACATCTGATTGGATACCCTCTATGTAGATAGGTTTGGGATGGAGGACCTCTTTGTTTTGATTATAATAGGTGACAAAGGAAGCGAGACCGCCATCGTACTGAAAAGTGATCGGTTCAGAATTACCTTCATCGCGTTCATCGTGGAATTGAATGCGTACACCTTTGTTGAGGAAAGCAAGTTCCCTGAGCCGGTCGCGAAGGATGTCGTGTGAGAAATCAAGTGTGTCAAATATTTCAGCATCGGGCATGAATGTCGTACGGGTTCCCGTTTTTTTACTATTCCCAATTTTTTCTACGGATGTCTGAGGGATACCACGCGCGTAGCGTTGTTCGTAAATTGCACCGTTTTGTTGGACTTGAACGTGTAGCCATTCAGAAAGTGCGTTAACACAAGAAGCTCCGACACCGTGTAGGCCTCCAGCTGTTTGGTATCCAACTTGTTCACGTCCATCGAATTTGCCACCGGCGTGCAGCGTTGTCATCACTACTTCGAGAGCGGACACGCCAGCCGTTGCGTGCATATCAACCGGTATACCGCGACCGTCATCGGTGACCGTGACGCTACCATCGGTATGGAGTTGCACATTAATTTGTGTGCCATAGCCCGCACCGATCTCATCTATGCAGTTGTCAACTAACTCTGTAACAAGGTGGTGTAATCCAGCGGGACCGGTACTACCGATGTACATGCTCGGACGTTTTCTAACGGCTTCAAGCCCTTCAAGTATTTGTATATCGCTTGCCGTGTATGTTTGTTCATTTTTTTTTGACATATCTTATTAGGGTCCCTCCCTTTAGATTAATTCCCACTTTTGGCATGGGATTCTACCTATTTTAAATACCTGTTTTAAATTAGTAATGCAAAGCACAATCTGCACTGCAGTTATCGGCTCAACTACTTAAAATAGGATACCTTATTTTAAAAGTTTTGTCAAGGCTTTTCTCTACTTTGTGTAATGAAGAGTTGACGCAAGGAAGTTTTGAGTTCAGTATCCGTCACACCAGCGACTGTCTGTTCAACTTGGTCTAATTCTTCAGGGGTTGGAGCGCGGGTATTGCTGGCGTCAGGCGTGTCTGAAATTTTGGGGGCGGTAGGATCGTGACTTATGTCGCGTGGTGTTGCTTTCCGTCCTGGGCGTATCTCTATCCGAAGATCCGTGAGGACGGTTTCTCCTAATTCCGCATTTAGATCCGCTATGATTTCCTGCTTATAGAACAACAGAGCATTTTTGAACGGCGGATATTCCGTGTAGATTTTTAGAACGCCGTTTGAAAGTGATACCGGGACAGTTTTTGTGCCAAATGGTGCTTTGAGGTATTCTCGCCATAAAACAAACACCTTCTGTTCAAGCATCTTAGGCTCGAGGTCGCGAGTGCGGGTGAATTCTGTAATGAGGTCACGTAAATTTTGGGTCTTGTGCATCTTACTCTCGTTGATCTAACTTTCAGAGTTCGCGAGTTGCTCTATTACTATCACGAGTCTTTGCTAACTTCGGTGGTGGAACTTATCTGAGCGTTTTCAACCTTCAACACGCTCGGTTGATTTAAGTGGTGCACAAGCGGTTCGGCATCTGTAGCGGTGATGAAGGTCTGTGCGCTTAAATTCTGAAGAACCTCTAACAAGTACCCTATCCGACTGTAATCTAACTCTGAGGTGACATCATCCAACAATACTATGGGATTCCTGCCTGTCAAGTGTCGGATTAACTCTAATTCTGCCAGCTTAAGTGCTAATGCAATAGTCCGTTGTTGACCTTGTGATCCATAAGATCGTGCTACTTCTCGAAATGTCTCTCTTTCACCCTCTGGCAAATGGGCATCACTATCATCGTGGTAATTAGGAGGACGCGTTTTGGGTTCGTTTTCCAGTTCAATAAGAAAGTCATCTCGGTGGGGACCGACTGAAGTCGTCCCTCGCTGTAAATCTGCTTCGCGTGAACCGTTTAATGATACACCAAAGTGCTTTATTATCTTATCTTCGCAAGCAGTCTTGTGCGATACGTGTGAAGGGTCCGCCAATAGATTTGTGGAAAAGTGTTCTGGATTACTGTTTTCAATATCGTTTGTTAACGTATCGTTCGGCACTGTTGCCGAACGATACGTTAACGCGAGGTTTTCCGTACCGCCGGTAAGTTTACGGTGATTTTGGATTGCGTGGTCTTTCAATTGATGGAAAATTTCCAATCGCTTTATGATAACTGCGGTCCCGTGCACAAGTAAAAGTTTATCCCAAGCATCTAATTGTGCTTTACCTGCCAATGTTGCGCGAATTTGCTTCAGCAACTCGTTCCGCTGTTTGAGAACAAAATTATACTCTTGCAAACTTTTCAGATATTCAGTGTCTATTTGTGAAATCAAGAGATCTAAAAAACGTCTCCGTTCCGAAGGACCTCCCTTTACGAGTGTTAGTGACTCCGGTGAAAAAAATACGGCGTTAAATTGTCCTATCCACTCAGAACGTTTTGTCTGGAAAACCCCGTTCTTCTTTAATTTAAACTGCCCGCGTGCTCGCTTCATTGCCTCAAGAGACATCACATCGTCACTACCATTCCTCAATATCCCTTTTATATAAAATCCTGACTCATGATGCCGAATCAATTCAGCATCATGAGTCGCGCGGTGAGATTCAGCGGTGCAGAGAAAATAGATCGCCTCAAGCAGGCTGGTTTTTCCCTGTGCATTTCCACCGACAATTAGAATAACAGGTTTAGGAAAGTTTATTTCGCAATCAATATAGTTACGAAAGTTTCGTAGAATGATATGATCCAACAACATTTTTATTTTAAGTTTTGTGGGTGAAAATTTTTCCTTGAGTGGATGTTATTTGACGACTAATCTTTTATCACTTATCTACCTGTCTTTTATCACTTATCCACCTGCTCTACTAATTGTACTAATTCTCTATTAATATATAAATTGTACTTTAGTAGTAGTAGTAGGGGCTGTTGATAAGTGGATAACTCGCTTAAACACTTGCTGCTATTGACAAGTACCCTGTTGATAACTTGTTGATAAATTAGTGAGTTATCAACAGGTTATCCACAAAACTGCATGATGGACGAAAAACAGACAAGTTATCAACAAGTTATCAACAAGTTATCAACAATGTTTTAACATAGTTATGCACAGGTTATCAACAGGATTAAAGGGGCATTTTATAGAAAAAAATGCTGAATTTAGTTAACGAAATTGACCAAGTAGGAGCATAATTGTTTTCTGCTCTTCATCATCTCTATCCATCATACTTTCTATCTGTTTGCAAGCATGGATGATGGTGGTATGATTTTCCCTGTTAAAAGCTTGGGCAATATTTGCGTAGGACATTTGTGTCAATTCCCTGCACATGTACATAGCGATCTGACGCGGTTGTACCAATTCCTTTGTCCTTTTCAGAGACACGAGGTCTGTCACATCAATCCCGAAGTAATCAGCAACAACTGTCTGTATTGCCTTTGATGTTGCTGTCCTTCTGTGTTGGATCGGTGAAGGGGTACCGACATCGTTCAGCACTTCTCGAGCGAGGTCTAAGCTTAACTCTTCCTTGAGTATTGTAGCTTGTGCGACCAGTCGTGTAAGCGTGCCTTCGAGTTCTCGGATGTTAGTCTCAACGACCTCAGCGATGTAGCTGAGTACCTCATCAGGAAGGTTATACCCGTGGTCTTGGCACTTTTGGCGGAGAATTGCAATACGCATCTCGTACTGTGGCATACCAATTTCAGCGACCATACCTGATTGAAATCGGGATCGGAGGCGTACTTCAAGGTTTTCGAGGTTGTTTGGTGTCCGATCACTGGTCATGACTATCTGGTTTGAATTCATGTGAAGCTCGTTAAAGGTGTTAAAGAACTCCTCCTGCGTGCCTTCTTTACGTTGCAAAAACTGTATATCATCGATCAGGAGCATATCTGCGGTTCGATATTTCGTGCGGAACCCTTGTGCGGATCCACGGTTAACAATAGACTCAACGTATTCATTCATGAAAGTCTCTGATGTGACGTACAGGACTTTCTTGTCAGGTTGGGTTGCTGAGAGTCTATTACCGATTGCATGCAAGAGATGCGTTTTTCCTAATCCGACACCGCCATAAATAAAGAGTGGATTATAGTCACGTCCGGGATTTTCTGAGACGGCTAAGGCTGTTGCGTGACAGATTCGGTTGGGTGTGTCAACAACGAAGGTATCAAACCGATAATTCGGATTTAATCCCGTCTGATTTTGCTGTAATGGGATTGAGATATCGTTAGCCAAGGATTGACCAGAGTTATCTTCGACTTCCGTTTCGTCAGGATCCTCACTGCTGTGAGACATGGAGTTATCTATGGTAAGAATGAGTGCACATTGCGCGCCGATTAGCGTTGCCAATACTCGCTGGATATCAGTATGGAACCGTTCTTCAATCCGCGCACGTGTATACGCAGAAGGGACAGCTATGTTCAACGCATCCGCTGTGATTGAGAGCGGGACTGCTTGGTGAAGATAGACATCCTGCTGTGCTGTATCGTTGAGGTTCTCCAGTATTTCTGACCAGATTTCGTCCGGGGTGTGCCGCATGAGCGTATGTCCTAACCGAGATTGCGCGTATGCCTTCAGCTTTAACATCGGCTCTCAAGCTTAGGCTTCATAATTCCTTAGAAAAATAAAATTATAAAATTCTGTGATGGAAATTAAAATCGTTATTATTGTGATGGAAATTAAAATCGTTATTATAAAAAAATCGTATCATTTTCTAACAGAAATGTCAACATTTTTGTCAAAAAATATTAACCCGTCAAAATTATATTATCCACGTTAACAAATTTCTTCAAAAAAATATTTTGAACTAAAACCGAAATTTTAGCAAGTTATTTTTCGCCACCGACGAAAATGTGTGAGGCAGCAAAAAATTTGACAAATCTCAAAAAATAGCGTATCATTTTAAGGTGAACTGACCAATTATTTTTAAGGGTACGACTTATTAGAAGAAGGTAATGCGTACCTTGTATTCGCGTAGCACTCAGACAGAAAAGAGGATCGATTCATGAAACGCACGTATCAACCCCATCGACGGAAACGGAAAAATAAATTAGGTTTCCGCAAACGGATGTCTACACGGCACGGCAGACAAACTATTGCTCGCCGTCGCGCCAAAGGGCGGAAAGTTCTAAGTGCCTAAGGTATTTTAGATAGGGAAGTGGTTTGCAGTCAAATACTTGCATCCAGTTTCCTTATGTAGTGTTAGACGAAAAAGTGAAGCAAACGGACGAATAAAAAATATGCGTCTGTTGGTTTTGAGAAGCACTATTTAGCCTGATTTTAAACTGTCTTCATTTTTTTGTCTCAAGGAGGCGAGGAAAGCGAATGCCTCGAACTTTTAACTTACCTCACTTCTATCACAGTCCTATTATTTCTGTAGTTAAGCAGGCGCGCCGGGACACTGATGCCCGAAAGCGAGACCTCGCACCGACCTTATTGAATTTCGGACCTGTCCGATTTAAAATCGCTCGTCACTTCGGCTTCTGCTACGGGGTCGAAAACGCTATTGAAATCGCTTATCAGGCATTGGCAGAAAACCCAAACAAGCGCATCTTCCTATTGTCTGAAATTATTCACAATCCACGTGTCAACGAAAATTTAAGACAACGCGGTGTACAGTTTTTAATGGATACTGCTGGTACACCCCTCCTCCCCTTCGATGTTTTGATGCCAGACGATGTTGTTATTGTTCCGGCTTTCGGGACGACCCTTGAGATAGAGAAGACTCTCAAGGCACGCGGTGTTACCCTAACTGCCTATAACACGACCTGTCCGTTTGTCGAAAAGGTTTGGCGGCGGAGTGAGGAGATCGGCAAGCAAGATTACACCGTGGTTATCCACGGAAAGCGTTATCATGAAGAAACTCGGGCAACGTTTTCACACGCACAGGCAAGCGCACCCGTCGTTGTCGTGCGGGACCTTGAGGAAGCACGCGATTTAGCAAAAGTTATCTCTGGTGAAGCGGATACCGAATTTTTCTTTCAAAAGTTCGCAGATCGCTTCTCTCCAGGCTTCGATCCTACCGTCCATCTGAAACGCATTGGTGTGGTCAACCAGACAACGATGCTCGCCACGGAAACTGAGGCGATTGCCAATTTGCTCCAGAATACTATCAGAACTGTGTACGGCGAAGCGGAGATGTCTTCACACTTTGCTGATACGAGAGATACTCTCTGTTATGCAACGAAAGAAAATCAGGATGCAACACTTGCACTGATTGCTGATGGCGGTGATATTGCTGTTGTTGTCGGTGGCTATAATTCTTCTAATACGAGCCATCTTGTAGAACTCTGTCAACAGCACCTACCGACCTATTTTATCCGAGATGCAGACGAACTCCTGAGTCCAACACGCATTCGCCATCTTGAACTAGAGACAAAACAGGTACAGACGACAGAAGATTGGCTTTTGACGGATCCGAAAACACCTACTGATATCGTGCTGACTGCTGGTGCATCGTGCCCAGATGTTCTCTTGGATGAAGTATTGCAAAAGATTGTTAGGTGGTTTCCAGATACGCGATCGATAGAGGAAGTATTGGAGCCGTTCCTATAGCGTTGAAAGCATTTCTAAGAGTACAGATGTTTGTGAGGGTGTGCCAACGCTGATGCGAACGTGGTTGTGTAGACGTGGTGTATCAAAATATCGGATAAGAATTCCGCGTTCCGCTAACGTCGCTTTTAACACCGCTGCATCCCTGTTGATCACCCGTGAGAGAATAAAATTCGCTTGACTTGGATACGGTTCCAAGAAGTCAAACTCCCGCAGTGACTGATAAAGCCTTCCACGCTCTTCCACGATTTTTTTCACATTTTCTTGTAATTGACACACATCTGATAGGGAAGCCAACGCTGCTGTGGCACCCGCAAGGTTTACGTTGTACGGTTGCTTAATCTTCAACAGATGTGAGAGTATCCAGTGCGGAAAAATTCCGTAGCCTACACGCAATCCTGCAAGTCCTGCCCATTTACTGAATGTCCGTAGCACAATCAGGTTTTCGTGTTCTAAAACCCAGCCTGCGCGATTCCCTCCAGCGAATTCAATATAAGCCTCATCTAACACAACAATGAGTGGCAGTTGAAGCAACTGCCGAAGGCACGCATCACCAAGCATCCCGCCATCAGGGTTGTTCGGGCTTGTAACAAAGAGGATCTTAATGTTACTGCTGCTATTAACAATCCCAACTATCTTCTCAGTGTCTAACGAAAAATCTTCTTTTCGCTCAATATCGACTGTTTTTCCACCATTAAGTTCGGTATCGAAACGGTACATGCCAAAAGTGGGCGGACAATTGATAACTGCATCACCCGGCACGATGAGGAGCCGAATTAAAAGGTCGATCAGTTCATCTGCGCCATGTCCGGCGACGATGTGTGTCGCATCAATACCTGTATATTCGCTGAGTGCTTGACGGAGTAGTGTACTGTCGGGATCCGGATATATGTGATAATAGGTTTCGTCTGCCAATGCTTGATAGATACGGGGCGAGGGACCATAAGGGTTCTCGTTTGCATCAAGTTTAATGATGTCCTCAGCAGGAATGCCAAGACGTTGGCTAAGTACATCAAATGGGACGATAGGCGTGTAGGGTGCCATGTCCGCAATATCTGGACGAATGAGATCTTTTAATGTTTCAGATGACATTTTTTTCATAGTTTTCAGTTGTCAGTTCGGTTTTTCTGCGAAAAACCTTTCAGTTTTCAGTTAAGAGGTTTGTGCGGCAGCTACAGTCCACTGGATTGCCACAAGTGATTAACTGATAACTGATAACTGACAACTATTCACTGTTACTGGCTTGGATTCGGTGAGGTTCGGACCTCAACTGCTTTTGGTGTCAATGCGCCGAGAGGGGCTTCACCCTTTAACACACGCACAAAATCATCCACAGTCATGTCCGCTACGCGCAAATTAGAATCTTCTGTTCTACCGGCGATGTGCGGTGTGTGGACAACATTATCTCGATTTCGCAGTGCATCATCAATTGGGACCGGCTCGATGTCATAAACGTCGAACGCGCCTGCGAGTTCATCCTTCACAATCCGTTCCCGGAGTGCTTCCATATCGACCGCATGGGCGCGTGTAATCACGACAACTAAGCTGCCTTTCCGCAAGTGATAGATCCGTTCTCTGTTCAATAGATGCCGCGCCGAAGGGGTCGGCGGGACCGCCACGAAGACGATATCAGAACTATCTGCAAGCGTGTCCATATCGGCACGCTGTACATCCCATTCCTGAAGGAGTTCGTCCGATACGTACGGATCAAAACCCACTACCGTTGCCCCAAAAACCCGACACCATTTTGCGATTTTTCCGCCAATCTGTCCGAGGCCGATGACCCCAATGTTTTTAGTGCCGAGGTCGCCATTGACGAAATCTGGATCATCACAGAACTGATGTGCTGCGGGAAGTTTATCGAGGGGCGCGCCGCTTTCACGGGCGTTTAGCGAACCCCACATCGGGTTCTCCCAATCCCAGAGTTTTTCACGCTGTGCCATCCGCAGATGCCACTGTGCTGTCCGGCGCAGCGAGGACAGCGCGAGACCAAAGGCGCACTCAGCAACAGATTGGGACCAAGCCCGCGTCGATTCGATGACAGGGATACCGCGTGCCTGAAGTGCCTCATAAGGGATACCGTGACCGGAATTGTCTGTCATCGCTCCAAGCACTTTCAGTTTCGGGGCTGCTGCGATGCATGCTTCGGTCAGGTTTCCGCCGAAGTGCGATATGCCGATAGTTTCACTTAAATCGACCTGTTCGTGAATAGGATCTCTGTTACTGGTGTTGAGAACAAGTGTTACGCCGAGTTCTTCTAATCGACTTACCATTTGTTCATGCACATAGGGCCAAGAAATTTCTAAATTGGGATAACGTGTAAATACAAATTCGGGACTTGCCATTTTTTTACTTTTCCTTGCGGTTCGGTTAGGTGCACTGAAGCCTTGGAACATCTTCGGCGTTAACCGCCAGAGACGTTGTCGCTGGCTACGCGCACTCACTAAATTTTTTACAGTACGGATTGGATGATCCAACCTTCCAATTCTATAAACAAACGAAGATGCTTTGTCGGGGTCCTATTAAATCTGATACCTCTTAACTATTTCCGATGAATGAGCAAGTGCGGTCCAGTTGGGTACCTTCCCATACGTGCGCCGTAGAGTGCGAAACCACCTTTCGCCTCAGCATCTGCTTTCACTTCATAGCGAACTCTTAATGTATCTGTCTTACCATTTAGAACAATTGATGGGTCTAACTTGATATTGTAAAGGTAGCCGTAGATGCCGGGTTGGCCGTGGATATAAGAAAGCACACCGCGGGCATCCGCAGGACAATCAGGGATACGGATGGTATCAATTTCAACCCCGTTAACTGAGATCGTTACATCCGATGGGTATTTCTCCGGTTCCGTTTGACGGGCACCGCCGTATGCACTGGAGGCTTCAAAAACGAGTTCCGGTTCTGAAACATCTGTTGTGCTGAGTCCTTCTGGTAACGAAACCTCATATTCGACATATCCACTTCCAACTGCAGAGAAAAGCTGCGCATCAGTTGTCGGTTCGTCCCAAGAGGATTCAGATATGTTCCCGGGTGTATAATTAAGATGCACCGTTTGATAATGCAATTCAACTGGATCAGGTAGTTCTACAAAGTGCTCAAAATTGATAAAGTTACGGGCAACAACAGTTCCAGTGTGGTCTGTTACCCAAACATGGAGCGTGCCAACTGCAGGGTAAATATCAGGAATCTGCAGTTCAAGTTGGTGTACGTGTTGCACCTGATATTGTGGAAATGGAATCTCAACGCTTCCTGAGATGATACCACGTGTAAAAGATCCGGTTGCTGACATCGTATCCGGTTGCCAGTGGGTTGCTGACATCGTATCCAGTTGCCAATGGAGAGTTGTGCCGGTGATCGTTTTGTGTGAGAAGTGGCTCGCGTAGATATCCGCTTTTATCTCATCACCTGGGGCAACCGTTGTTCCCGGTGGATAGTCAATGGCGATAAAGTCAAGTGTATTGATGTCCAGATAGTCGTATCCAAACTCCTTTACCGACCTATCATAGTTCATGAAGCCGTTGTGTTCCCACTCGATGTCCTGTAACTCAGTGTAGATGTATCCACAGATTTTCGGGTGGAGTCGGAGTTCATTCGTCAGGTATTTGAAACACCATGAGACATCCTTGTCTCCCGCGCCTGCGGAGATACCGCCGTATTCACTATTAATCAGCGGTGCATCGCTTTGCACGTTGCCACCAGCGTAATTAAACGCTGAACCCGGATATGTCTCTGCCACAACGTTGGCGATATGCTCTTTCGCGCGATCATAGTCGTTAATATAGAAATGCCATGAGTTGATGTCCGTTTCCACATGGTCGTACAGACAGGGTGAGTTATCTTCAATCAGACGGGTCGTATCTAACGATTTAGCGAGGTGATACATCTCGCGCACCCATTCCTGTCGATCCGTCATCTCCTTATACTCGTTACCACCGAGTCCCCAAGTCTCGTTGAAATTGCACCAAGAAATAATTGATGGGTGGTTGTAATCGCGCGCAATATTCCCCCGGAGCGTTTCCTCAAAGCGTGCCTGCGCTTTCTCTGTATAGGTGCCGAAGTTCGGGATATCGCACATGAAGAGCAACCCTAACTTGTCAGCCCAATAATAGAGACGGGGTTCATCGACTTTGATGTGGAGACGGAGGAAGTTGAATCCGAATTCCTTTGCGCGTTCAACATCTCTGCGGATCGCTTCATCTGTTAGGAACGTGTACACCCCTTCCGGGTTAAACGACTGGTTGAGCGCGCCGAGTAGATAGACAGGGCGGTTGTTAAGGTAGATATATTGGTAGTCGCGACCGGGGGCTTTTGCGATGGAGACCTTCCGCATCCCAAAATATGTAAAGATTCTGTCAATAACGGTATCTTCTGCTACCAATTCGAGGATTACATCATAAAGATTCGGGGTGTCTACGTCCCATAAACGCAGCTGCTCGGGCGGAATGTTAACTGTGAATTGTATATCGTTGCTCGGAACCTGAGCAGTGCCGCTGAGTTCACCACAACTCCAACGTAAGGTTAACCCTGTATTCTCTAAGTCTCCGTCTATTTTAACAGCAACCCTTGCAGAAGCGTTATCGATGTCGGGAGTGATGTGACACTGCGCAATGTGTGTTGTGTTTCTCGGTTCAAGGTATACAGTTTGCCAGATACCACTCGTACGGACATACCAACCGATCTGTTTGCCTGCAAGTTGTTCGCCGTGGTCCTGTGCATCATAAGCGCGAACGACGATAAGTGCGGGTTCTCCTGGTGTAAGTGCGTCTGTGATGTCAAGTTCAAAGGGGAGATACCCGTTTTCATGCGTACCTATTTGGTTTCCATTTACCCAGACGGTTGCTTCCCAATCAACAGCACCAAAGTTCAAAATAACGCGCTCGTCCCGCCAGTTTTCAGGGATAGACACAACTTTACGGTACCATCCAATTGTGTGTCGAAGTTCGCCGCGGTAATTTCCCTCGCGATCTAAACCTCCACAGGTAACCTCTTCAGGGTTGAGATATGCGTTTTTGCTCAAGTAATTTGCGTTGTCTGCTTGTTTTTCTTCACCCCATGCTGCAAGACTTTCCCAAGGATAGGGTACTTGTATCTGCAATGTCCATGGAGAATCATCGGTCGGTTCTGGTGAGTACCACTGGTTTTGTTCGCCGATGTCGTCTGGATCGAAAGCAAATTCCCATGTGCCGTTGAGACAGATCCAGTCAATGCCTTCTGATGTCCCACGTTGGAAATCTGGACGCGGGTATTCTGGGCGCGGTGTGTCTGTATTATTCCCTCTCATGTTTTTCCTTTTTTGTTAGTTATCAGTTATCGGTAGTCAGTCACAAGGAATTGCTCCGAGGCGAAACCTTTATAATCATGAGCGACAAGAAACACCCAAGCAAAAACACTTGCTCTTGCAACTGACTATTCATACCAGCATATCATAAATTGCTTTTCTATTCAATTTTTTTCCACTCTTGCCTTTTTGATTTCTTTGGGTAGCAACGGAAAAAAATCACACTTTTTCGCTTGCGTTCCTGCGGAATTTCGGATGTTTTTCATTCTATACTTTGCTATTAAACTGTTATACTGAAACCACTTTCGTCAATATAAACGGCTGTTTTGGCATGTGCCAGTGTTGCTTCTTGAAGTGCAGAGAGATACTCTTATCGTTTTACGGGACACTGTTCTTTATAGGTCGTAGTCTTTTTTTTTCGCGTGATATTGAGTTTGGATAACGCATAAAAGATGCCGTTTTTTGAAACACCGAAGTGTTTGGCGTGTTCGGCGAGCGTCTTATCGGGAAAATCAGCGACATGTTGCTGAAGGGCATCGTAATCAATGGAGCGGGGTCCCTTGGGTCCCGGTTTCTCAGCAGTCAAGGGATCTTCTGCACCGACAACCAACAACCGACAATTTCCGATAGCCGATAACCATCACTTCTCTAAAAGTGATGATTTTCGTGAAAAGAACCCAGCCAGTTTAGGGTTCCCGAACACCGAAAAATTATGTTGAATTATGTTGAAAGTTCCAAGCTAACATGAGTTCAATGTGAGAATTGTTTCAATTCACCGTGTTGTGCAAACTTCGGCACACTTGGCTTATATAGAGAGAAGTATGCAATTCTTGCATACTTTTACTATGCAATTCTTGCATACTTCCGAGAAAACGAGGTACAAATAAACGTTATTTCTCAGCAACTATATTTTTTACAAAGTGATGAAAATGATGCTAATTTATTTCATAAACTAAGTGTAAATCTATGTTTTCGACCCATTAGAGCGAAATATTATGAGATTCCGGTGGGCTGTTTTGGAGCAAAGGTTCGTTGTATTAGAGGTATTGGCACGAAAATTGCTATGATTATATTTGTTCCCCTAACTCGTTTTCTGTAAAGATGTTGCAAGTAAATTTCCCGCAACGTCTACTGATGAACCTTTGACCGATAAAAAACATCAACGCTTGGAAACTAAAACCAAAGGTGAGACTGGAAAAAAGGTGAGACTGGAAACTAAATAGCCCCAGAATTACAAATTAAAGAGGAGGATCGCATGGGATTGTCAGGAAAGCAGATTAATATAGAAATTGAACAGGATGTGCAAAAATTGTTGTCTGCTGAAGAAGGTGAAGTGTATACCGATAGCGGGGAAGAAATTCAAGTTGCATTAGCTTTTCCTGACGTTTATGGCTTTGGTCAGCCAAGTCTGGCAATTCATACGCTCTATAGGGAACTCAATTTACGACTAGACACTTTTGCTGGTCGAGTTTTTCTACCCGATTCATCACAGGGGGCGGACTTTGGGAAATCTGATGTTCCCTTATTTACATGGGAGAATAGAAAACCTGTAAAGGATGTTGATATTCTGGGCTTCTCAGTCCCTTATGAAACATATTATGTGAATGTTCTTCGGATGCTTGAATTGGCTCAAGTTAATCTGCGAGGAAGGGATCGTGACAGGTCCGACCCGCTTGTTATCGCGGGTGGCCCTTGCATAACTTACAACCCTGAGCCACTAGCTGAGTTCATTGATGCCTGTGTAATTGGAGAAGCGGAAGAGGTAATTCAAGAGATTGTGCAAGTGTATAAAGACTGGAGGACTGAAGGGAAAAATAGTAGGGAAGACCTTCTCTACAGGCTATCAAAGTTGCAAGGAGTATATGTTCCATCTTTCTATGAGCCCATTTATGGAAAGGATAATGTCATTGAGAAAATCGTCTCACATTTTAGGGCTCCTACCAAAGTTACACGACGATGGATACAAGATTTAGATGCTTTTCCTTGTGTTTCAGCTAGTGTGACACCTCTCTCTATATATGACAGTAAACGAATTCACCTTGAAATCGCACGTGGCTGCGCCTATAAATGTCGATTCTGTTACCTCAGCTATGGTATTAAAAAGGCCCGCCAGAGAAGTATAGAGAATACCATAAAGTTAGTGAAAGAGAGGCTTCACTTTACACGCGAGATAAAGCTTATATATCCAGCGGATATAGAGATTGACTACGCGAGAGAGCTTATCAGCCAACTTCATGCTATCGGGGCATCTGTACTAGTTGGATCCGTTCGCGCTGATACACTAAATGAATATGTGGTGGAAGCTGTGAGTAGGAGCGGCAAATCCAGTTTGAGTATTGCTCCCGAGGCACCGGAGGGGAGGCTACGTAATTTCGTTAATAAGACTATAAAAGACGATGATTTTTTACGGGCGACCCGTATGACAATCCGTGCTGGGATACCAAACATTAGTTTATTTTGTATCATCGGGCTCCCGACGGAGACGAAATCTGATATTGAGGATCTTGCCTTACTTATTAAGAAAATAAGAAAGCAAATGGACAGTTGTGGTGGTCGAGCAGGTATTCTTGAGGTGGGAGTGAACCCTTTGTTCCCGAAGCCACTTACTCCGTTACAATGGGTCGGGATGGAAAGCCTTGAAAATTTTCAATCCAAACTTGACTATTTGAAGAAAATATTAGAGCACGAGTCTAATATTTCAATTCATACCATCCCTAGCTCGGAAGCTTTTATTCAGGGGCTCCTATCCCGTGGGGATCGAAAATTAGGTGATGTGCTTTATAAAATATATAAAGCAGAACAGACAATTAGCAATTGGAAAAATGCTCTCTATGAGGTCGGATTACAACCCGAATCCTACTTTCGTGAAAGAGAAGTGGATGAAGTCCTACCATGGGCCACGCTTGACACCGAAGAGAGTGGACACTTATCCCGTCTATTCGCACAAGGTCAGCAGAGGTTGCAGAGAGTGTGAACAGAGAACTGTCTCCAAGTCCAAGTTAGATAATTACTTCACGAAACGGAATCAGGTAATGGCTAGAACACTTATGTTTCAAAGCGCATCAGCATCTTCTGGTAAGGGCGTTCTTACGCTGAGTTTATGTCGTATTCTACGGGACATGCATTGTAAAGTTGCTCCATTTAAGGCGGTGGGGTTGACTGATGACTGCTACCAGATTGAGAACGGATTTGAGATCGGTTGGTATGCAGCGGCTCAAGCACTCGCAGCTGGAATAACCCCAACTGTGGAAATGAATCCAATTATATTGAAACCCATTATTCCTGTGAGGTATCCTGATAATATCTCATGTTCATATGAAGCTGAACTCTTTGTTCTTGGAGATCCATATGGAATTATAGATATTTCTAGACTATATCTTATGAAAGACGTTATCATATCAACGGTAGAAAAAACCTTGAAATCGCTGATGCAAACCTATGATATATTACTAATCGAGGGAGCAGGTGGTCCCGTGGAACTGAATGCAATCAAGAATGACTTTATGAATATGAAGATTGCCCGCTTGGCAAATACTCCGGTGATCCTTTTGGGGGATGCGAGTCGAGGTGGTGTTTTTGCCTCTTTAATTGGAACTGTTAAACTTCTGGAGAAAGCGGATCAAGACTTAATTCAGGGATTCATTATTAATAAGTTTCATGGGGATTCATCATTTCTAAGTTCAGGAGTGCCCCAACTCGAACTGTTAATAGGTAAACCTTCTCTTGGGATAATACCAGAAAACCCCAAGCTCAATCTTGCTGAATGTGATTTAAATGATAGTACCAATGCGGAGGCGGCCTTTGATGAGTGTGCTAGTTTCTTTAGAAATCGAATTGACTTAGAGAAGATTTTAAGGATTGTCCTAGGGTAAATTAACTCAACTCCGAAATGGAAAATAAGGTGTCAAAGTTCCATTTTGGGACATCATGGGTCAGCCTATATTTTCAATGGGTTGGATAGGACGCGGAGTACTTCCACGATTCACTCATGCTCTGTCGTGCTGAATCAAGGAAGCTTATATGCTGGGGCGGGAGGAATTCGGGAAGCTCTCAGTTTTATCAAGTTAGACTACATCCCATCCAAAATTCCGGAAGACTCAGGTGTAAATACTAATTGAAAGGAGGTATTAAAAGTGAAAAAGGCAAGGAAGAAAAAGGCGACCGAGAAAAAGGCGACTAAGAAAAAACGAATCACTTTTAGAGCTGTCTCTGTTCGATGCTAGAATCAGGATGGCACTTCATTTGAATATTGGTATCACTTCAAAGAAGTGATACCAATATATTGCGGAGGTATGTAAACTATGAGATATGTTGTCCGTAGGGAGCATTTTGGAGGGCTAGTATACGATAAAGAGAACTATAAGTACTTCTACTTAGATACTCTGACGGCCGACCTTCTTAAGGAATTGAGTAAAGGTAAAGATTTTGGTGCCCTTAGTTCCAGATTCCATGCTGAGATTGATCAAGAAGATTATAATGACTTTGTTGAGCATTGCCACGAGATTCAGTTAATAAATGACGGGCATCAATTGAACGCCCAAACATTTTGGAATGAATCTCCTCCCGAAGATAGACTGAACGCGCCTCTAATTGTCTTTCTTGAAGTCACAAGACGCTGTAACCTTGCCTGTCAGTATTGTTTTACGGAAAAGCATAGGAGAAAGCGCCTTGAAGTTGAACTGGATTTACCAGACTTTAAACGACTATTCAACGAAATGAGTTTATTGGGTGTTTCTGAACTTGTCATTGGGGGTGGTGAACCTACTTTAAGAGAGGATTTGTTTGAGATTCTTGAATCTGCTAAAGAGAATGACCTCGTTACCAGTATCACTACCAACGGTACGCTGGTCAGCCCTGAAATTGCAAAGCAATTTGCGACCTACTCACTGAGATACATTCGGGTGAGTTTGGATGGTACTGAGGAGACCAATAACTCCTTGAGAGGAAAAGGGGCTTATGAGAAGGCGGTTCGTGGTATTTCCATGCTTCAGGATGCTGGAAATGATGTCGGTTTACGAATGGTGTTAAATGCTGTCACCATTGATAAAATCCACGAGAGTATTGAAATCGCAGAGCAATTCGGTTGTAAAACTCTTGGAATATCCACAATAAGACCTAGCGGAAAAGCATTGGATAATGAGTATTTGTATATGCTACCGAAAGAAGAGCATTATAGGGCGATTTCTGAGATTATGGAGTTGCAGAAACAGACGGATGTTAGACTTTCACTTTCTGAAGATTGCCCTTATGTAGAGGGGTTAGAGGCAAAAAGTGAGGATTTTAATCAGTTTGGTAGTGGATTCGGATGTGCTGCAACTAAAACCACTTGCTCAATAGATCCATTTGGAAGCGTAAGTCCATGTGGATTTATACGCGGTGCAATCGGGGACGTACACATCGGCGGGAATATAAAGGATCAATCTCTCAAGGAAATATGGGATGAATCGGCATCATGGCGTTTCATGAGAAGTCTCGAAGGTAATGAAAAATGCAACAGCTGTGATCATTATACCAAATGTTATGGTGGTTGCCGTAGCCGGGCAGCAGCAATCTATGGAGATATGAACGCTCCGGATCCCTATTGTATGTATACATAGCGATTTTCGGATTAGAGGAGACTTCACAAATGGTAATTTAACGGCTTGTACTAATTGTTTGCGGGACTTCATTGTCCACAAGGATTTTGTAGCATGGACTGTTAGTCTGTGTGCTATTATGCACAATCTAACAGATTTGCGGCGTACTTGAGGAAATCCGCAGAAATCCGCAGAAACACCCTATCAAAGACCCCAAGCAAAGACCCCAAGCAAAAACCCCAGATGCGACGTGCATCATGCTACAAAATCAGCGATATGGCGCAGCTCTGAGGGACCCAAGCAAAATTAACTGGCACAAGTCGTTAAATTACCATTTGTGGGTTTCCTTTTTTCAAGAAAGTCGTCTATTTAAAGTGGAGAAACCGTCTCTCTCTAAACTCTTTTTGATTCGCCAAAAACAACGAGTTTTACAAAGATAAAAGGTTCAAAAAATGCGAGCGTTGCAACTTCATGGGTGTCCTGCAGTGGGTTCTGGTGGATGGGATTACTACTGCCCGCAATCCATAACGCTGGTGTGAAGTCCCTGAGTTCACTACTGGGGATAGGTGGGAAAATATACCGTGGACGTAACTCAAATTAGACTTGCTATTTTTGATATAGGACAGACGTTACTGTTCTTGACACCCTCCTCAGAGGAAAACCTCCTCAGCAGGTGTCATCAACTCACTATTGATGTTGCATTGGAAGATTTGAAGCGGGGATGTAGGGCTGCGGAACTCTGGGTTGCCCAAACTATAGTCCAAGAACAAAAAGGCGCACCAAGAATATCTGATGCAGAATTTGATAGAAGATGGGATTCTGTTGCTTTAAAAGAAGCTTTAAAAGGGAGTAATAAAAACGTGGATGATTTAGTCAAGAAACTTTGGAGCGTCCCTAAACCAGAGCAAACATGGAGTGTGCCTCCGGAAACATATATGGTTTTGGATAAACTTCAAGCGGAGGGTTTAATTCTTGGCATCGTTTCCAACTTTTCTAAGACATTACCCGATCTTTGTCGACAGATGGGAATTGATGACTATTTTCATTTCATAATCACTTCTGAAGAGGTAGGTGTCGAAAAGCCTGATCCTAAAATCCTCCGTATAGCTTTACAAAGAGCGCAAGTTAAACCCACAGCAGCAGTATATGTTGGAGACCATCCATACGATATCCTCTGTGCCAAGCGTGTGCCTATGCCAATGATCTGGTTTAATAAAGATAATGACCCACTTCCCACTGGATTTACATTTTATCCTGAACATCAAATCAGTGCCTTACCGGAAATTTTTGACATTATTTTCTAACTCTAATTGTCTTTTGCTTTTTAGGAGTCGTCTCATGTTGGAAAACGTTGAAGATGAAATTGTGTTGGCTGCGGGGTTACTTACTTGTTCAAAACAGAAGTTACAGCATCTACGACAATTGTTTATCCAATCTGAACATCAGATTAATTATGATAAACTCTTTCTGAAATCTCGGCAGGTCTCATCTCAGGTTTATCAACACCTATCATCTTTTCATATAACCGAAGGTGGATTTAAAAATCTACTTTCTCGATTAAAATCGTACCAGGCGGTTTGTGATAAGCAGGTGCGGTTACTTTCTTCGGAAATCTTTGCAGTCTCTAGAACTTTGAAAGAAAACGACATAAAATCAGTCATGCTGCTAAAAGGGGCAGCAGTGGCGCAGTATTATCGCTCAGGAACTGTACGCAACTTTGATGATGTTGATGTTTTGGTGCCGGATCTGTCAACAGGTTTGGATTTGATTCATCTTTTAAAAACCAGGGGTTACTCTATAGATAAAGTCCGGTTGATCTCTCTATCAAATTTGCAGGAAGGAATTTCAGATAGAATTCCAGATCATATTGCTGGAATCGCAATAACTTTTCGTAGTGAGACTGGGGTATATGAAGGACATTCTGCTTCTTTTGATGTATGTATTAGCACTTTTCCTGGGTATAACAATTGGATGCTTGACTGTCCAATCTGGGAACGTGCCTACACGCATCCACAGTTTCCCAATACCCTTGTACCATCACCTGAAGATAGTGCCTTGATATTATTAATTCACGCGCTGCGACACGGAAGACTTTCAGTCCGAGATATCAACGATTTGTATGTGATACTTTCGTGTGAACCTTCTTTCGATTGGGAGTATTTCATCCAATATCTTGGTGAAAATCAACTGATACCAATAGCCGCGCTCTTCATCCAGAAGGTCGTTGAACTATATAAGTGGAGTCTACCATCATGTGTTGAGCCTTTGCTAAAGCTTTCTTGGCAAGAGCAATTATCGTGCTTTTTCTTGAGGAGATTTAACCATCCCAAGAATGAGAATCTGAATCTCGGCAGCTTTCCGCTTCAATTCTTGTATAACCGAAATCGTTATCGAGCAAAGACTGGTAACACATGGACCTCTTGTTTTTCCGCACTGAAAAGCATATTTGATATGCTCAAATATGAACGGCCCTATCCAACTTGGTCGGGTCGGGTATTGCAGCCTTTTCCGCACACCGCGCACAAGATGGTGATGATCCCGATTGTTCCGCAGAAAGACGGCGTTCAATGGCAAGTTGAATCAATTGATCTTACCAAAGCAAATCATATAGGCATGAGGTTGGAAGTCAGATCTCACCTAGTCGGTACGAGCCTACTGTTTTGGCATTGGCAAAGTGACAAGGAGTTGATACTGACTCCCAAAGGGATTTATGTCCAAAGCAGTTATAGTGGAACGCTTTCTAAACAGGAGCGTAGTAAACTAGCTGCAGATGCAACCTCAACACTAAAACTTTTGCAACAAGAAGCAGCTGCTTCTGTTTTCCCTTTACCTTCTCGCAAAGGAGAAGTTTCTGATGAAGAAAGTATCTGTGGTGTTGCCGACATATAACAGAGCCAAATACCTTCAACTTTCTCTTGCTTCTTTGACCCAACAGACGTTTCCTGAAAGCGACTATGAGATTATTGTTGTTGATGATGGCTCCTCAGATAATACTCAAGATGTTGTGTCGCAGTGGTGCGATAAATTTTTGAATATCAAATATCTTTTTCAACCCAACGAAGGATATTGTGTGGCAAGGGCTCGGAACCGGGGTATCACGGCAGCCCAAGGGGAATATCTCCTCTTTATAGATAGCGGGATGATTGCTTCTTCCCAATTGATAGAAGAGCATTTTTTAACCCATACCAAGTATCCTGAAGGTGTGGGCATTGGGGTGATATATATGGCCCCCGATCAGGATATAATCAACCAGAAACTGGAAATGGATAGATACAATCTTTCAGAACAGGAACTTGCTGCATTAACTTTGTATGAGGACTGGCGGAAACCCCTTTTTGATTTGGTTGAAGGGCACTTGGGAATTCTAAACGCCCCTTGGATTACTTTTTCGACAGGTAATGTTTTTCTATCTAAGCAACAACTCTCTAACGTCGGATTTTTTGATGAAGATTTTAGGAACTGGGGAAATGAAGATACTGAACTTGGATATAGGTTATATCGAGCAGGAGTGCTCTTCTGTCTTAATCAAAATGCGATTGCTATCCATTGTGAACATCCTAATTCCGATACTGTTCCTGACCGAGAATTGGCTCGCTATGAGACCCGAGAACTCTTCTTCAAAAAGCACCCCCATATCATTGGGGAACTCATCGCAGCCGATGGAACCTGGTTTACGGAAAGGGTTCTAAGGGAATTGAATTTTCTGATTGGAAAACCTCTAATTCCAAACTATCTCGCGTCTGAATACAGTGATTTTCGAGAATTGTTGGCTGGATTAATTGGTAGAAAGTTATTTATAGGCTTTGGAACTGAGGCAACGGCAAAAAAATTAGGTGCTTCGGCGTGTCTAGAGGCGGTTGAATCTATGGAACAGAGTTCTGTTCACACCGTACATGGTATTGACTTTTATAATCTTATTGGCATTCATACACCTTTTCCGGACCAGTTCTTTGATTACATTATCATTACTGATTTTTGGAGATCGCTTTCGATTGATTTAGTCTATCGGATGTTGACTGAATCACTGCGGATTGGAAAGACAACGTTATTAGTCTATTCTGACAATTTTGATGCTTCAAGTTTTAACCACTCTACGGCTCACCATAAACATGACCTGATGATGCTATTAGTTGGATTAAGGAAGTACCAACTTGAAAAATATCGGTTAACATGTTGTGAGGTCTACCGGTTTAAAGAGTGGTAATGCTTTTGTGGAGGATTTGAAAATGCTAAAAGTAGCCCACATTCTCCTATGGGCAAATTACGCTGGCACAGAACGATCTATATTTAACCATTGTCGATTTAGCCAAAAAACTCAGCCCTTTGTTCTCGTGTTAAGTGAAGGCGATGTAATTCGTGATTTCAAAAAGCATGGAATACCGATCTATCTCACGCCGGGTTTTCCTCCTGGCTATGGGATAGTTAATGAAGAAAGGGCAATAAGCCTACTTAAGAAAGCGGATTTGATTAATCTTCGCACTGTCTATTACAAAGATCCGCTCTATCGAATGTTTAAAAAGATAGGAGTTCCGTTTGTTATTACCATAAACGGATTTTCAAAATTTCCGCCTTTGGAATGCCCAATTATTTGTACATCATCTGCTGTGAGAGAAATTCAAGAGCCAACTAATTATTGCACGACCATTTTAAATGGCGTTGATTTAACAATGTTTGCTTTTCGCCCAAAACCTTGCACGGAAAAGATTGTTTTGACCCGCGTATGTCGTCCAGATCGTTGCGCCTCCTACTTTTGGCCTGCCCTACAGAAAGTCCTCAACACCACTCAAAACACGGAATTATGGATCGTAGGGGAGGAGGGAGAATCAACAGATAGAATCAAATTTTTCGGTATAAGAAAACACGACGAAATTCCCGATATATTAGCTAAAACAGATATTTTCGTATATGTTCCACACCCTCAGAAAGGAACGGTAGACAACTCTGTTCTGGAAGCTATGGCAATGGGAACACCTTGTGTCGTATCTAATGTCGAATGCATTCGGGACGTTGTGACCCACCTTAAGGAGGGGATCCTTGTGCCTTATGGCGATGGGGAAGCATTGGTCGAAGGCGTTACCCGTTTAATCGAGAATGTCTCTCTGCGTCAAAAGCTTGGGGAAAATGGTCTACAAACAGCGCGAGAAAAATTTGATATCGTAGATGTCATTCGGAAATACGAAGAGTTTTATTTTTCTGTTTTATAAGGATAGTTGATTTTGAGCCTCGTTTTTTGATTTTTAAGTTGTTCATAGACACCGATTCGTGTCCCTGACATGATCTCTACTAATTTGGCTGAAAGTTATAATCAGTTAGCACCCATAAAGAACAAAGGAGTCCGAAAATCCCCAAATGTCAAATGTCGCATACGATCAATATATACAAAAACTACAAATGTATTCAAAGGAAGGACCGAACCGGGTTACGAAGATGGGTAAGTACCTCTCTGCCGATTTGGATGTGAAAAAGGGAGAAATCATAGAAGTTACTGCTCAGGGCTCCGCAAGGGGCGAGTTTTACTATGGTATCATCGAAACCACCGGCAATGCGGTAGAATTACTTCAAAATAATGGGAGTCAACGTATACTCCATACAAACCAAATGTACTCAACACTAACAACAACAACACTTTATGAGGCCAAATTCGCTAGTACTCTCAGCTTCAGTGTCAATCTTTGGAAGAACGATCTTAGGGGTACCTGTAATATTGCTTTCTTGACCCTCCTTGCTAAGATTGTTTAGAGCTGGGACATCTTTGGTTCTCTTTTGCCACGACCACATGCAAAACGATGTCTGAGAATTCAATTGGTACCTAACATCTAACCCTCATGGGGGGATTTGACGGAGAAACAAATTCCCACGCTTTTTAGACGTAGGAGTTTCACTTAAAATCTTCACCTACTCAGAAAAAAATGTCCATTTCTCATAACTTGTCTGACGCAATAAAGGCGTGGACTGAAGTTCTAAATTCAGAAAACGTTATTACGGATGAACAGGCGTTAATTTCGGCACAGACCGCCACTTTTGCTACAACACAAAGCGTGAGTGCAATTATCAAACCGAGCACTCGTGAGGAAGTACAGGACTGTGTTGTTATCGCCAATAAATACCAAGTTCCCCTTTATCCGATCAGTACTGGTAAAAACTGGGGTTTTGGCTCCCGCGTTCCCCCGATAGATGGCGGGGTGATTATCTCGCTTGATAGGCTTAACCGCATCCTAGATTTCAACGAAAAACTGGCATATATCACCATTGAACCGGGGGTGACCTATAACCAGGTTTATAAGTTTCTACAAGAGAATAAATCGAATTTAACATCAACCTGTCCTGGGAGTACACCCGATGCGAGTCTTATAGGAAACGCTCTCGAAAGAGGATACGCAGGGGCACTGAACGGTGAAAAATGGTCTCAGGTTTGTGGTCTAGAGGTCGTCCTACCGAGTGGTAAATGTATTCATACCGGTTTAGAAAGATTTCCAATGGCGAAGGCGTCAAAAGTTTTTTCTTGGGGAGTTGGTCCAAGTTTAGATGGTCTATTCAGTCAATCCAATCTGGGAATCGTGACAAAACTAACCCTCTGGTTGACACCCCTTCCAAAATTTTGTGAATATTTGTCATTTTCGATAAATGATGCCAGAAAATTAAGTCGATTGGTTGATAAGCTACAATTATTAAAAAGGGATGCAGTGATAGATACTGCTTGTGGTCTTTACAATTGTTATAAAGTATTAACGACCTTTCAACAGTATCCATGGGATAAAACCGAGGGGAAGATACCACTTTCTGAGGAATTGTTGCAGGAACTTCTTGAACCATTTCAAGGGGCGGTTTGGTTTGGTGGAACTATAGTTGTCGCCCCAAATGATGAAATTGGAAGAATGAAGCGTCAACTTGTACATCAAATGTTATCAGACAGCGTTGATTTGATAACATTTGAAACATCAAACTCAGAAAATCCATTAATCGAAGCGTCCCTGCATACGGAACTTGCCAGCGTATATTGGAGAAAAAGTTTTCTGCCGCCTGACCAAATGGATCCAGATCGGGACAAATGTGGAGCCATTTGGTGTTCTCTAGTCGTTCCTTTCATAGGAGCAGCTGTAGACGACTCTTTAAAAATTGTCACAGAGACAATGGCTTTCTTCAATTTTGAACCGATTATTAGTATTTTGTGTCCATCAATAAGAGTAGTTTATATTATCGCTTCCATTATTTATGACAGGCAACGGCAAGGTCAGGATAAAGCCGCTATGACGTGCCATAACTTAATGATTCAAAGGTTAACTTCAGAAGGATTTATACCTCACCGCCTTGGTATTCAAGCAATGAATGCGCTACCTGACTCAATTGATGATTATGTCAATTTGCTCAAGGACTTAAAAAATACCATGGATCCTGCTGATATTCTCGCACCGGGGCGGTATGACTTTCGACATGAATGGACGGAATAGAGCATCGGATTAACGAATGCCACACTGCCTGAAGAATTAAGTTCGCGAAATGAAGATTCTTCGTCATATTAAAAACTCATCAACGATAAACATGGCGCGCATATGGAAGTCAGACTTTAAGGCACCTACGAGAACTATAAACGGAACGTACCTAACAGTAACCATAGAAATCCTTTTGCGTCTCTAAACAAAACTATGGACATTCAAGGGCTATACGTTATTTTTCAAACTAACTAAACATTAGTAAAGTATATAGAAAAACCTACAAATCATCCGTATCTTGAAATTGCCGACTGAGAAAAAATATCCATATTCCGAAGCCGTAGGAGGTAAAATCATGGCAAAGGAAGAATTGTTTTCCATAATTAAGCAATGTATACAAAACGAGAAGACTCAACTTTACTTCGTTAATAGAGGACTCACGTCACTTCCTGATGAAATTGGGCAGTTAAATCAACTTCAGTGGTTTGATCTGAATGAAAACCAACTGACCGCACTTCCTGAATCAATAGCCCGGTTGAGTCAACTTCAGGAGTTAAACCTAAGTGGAAATCAACTGCGAACACTTCCGGAATCAATCGGGCAGTTAAGCCAACTTCGGGTGCTTATCCTGTCTGAAAACCAATTAACACACCTTCCGGAATCAATCGGGCACTTACATCAGCTTCAAGAGTTGTACCTGAGCGAAAATCAACTGCGAACACTTCCGGAATCGATCGGGCGGTTAAGCCAACTTCAGATACTTGCTCTGAGTGGAAATCAGTTGACTGTGCTTCCCGAATCGATTAGCGAATTGAGTCAACTTCGGGAGTTTTACTTGGGTGAAAATCAGTTGACTGTGCTTCCCGAATCGATTAGCGGATTGAGTCAACTTCGGGAGTTTTACTTGGGTGAAAATCAGTTGACTGTGCTTCCCGAATCGATTAGCGGATTGAGTCAACTTCAAGGGCTTCACTTAAGTGGAAACCAACTGCGAACGCTTCCTGAATCAATAGTCCGATTGAGTCAACTTCAGAAACTTGATTTGAGTGAAAATCAATTTTCCGAGTTCCCAGCATCAGTCATCGAATTACGTCAACTTCAGGAACTTGCCTTGTATGGAAATCCGAAACTAAACTTCCCGTCGAAGATTTTAAATCAAGTTTTTTATCCTCAACTTATCATCAACTACTACATACGGAATGTCATTAACAAAGATACAATGGAAAGACCCTATCAGCTTATTCGACTATCTTAACACAAGTTTCTACTTGAATAGCAATGAACTTTTTTTATAACCATGTCACCTTTGAAAAGTCAATTCAAAACTTATATCCATTTGATCAAAATTCAACTGATTGCAAAACTTACGTATCGTACCCACTTCTTTATGGTTTCCGTGGAATATCTACTAATCATCGCAGTCAGTTATTTTCTCTGGAAAGCTATATTAGCACACCATAGGAGTATTGAAGGATTTACCTTAAAGGATATGGTCACGTATGTGGCAGTTGCAGGGGTGTTCCGATTTATTCTCAACGAACTCTCCGGTTGCTTTTGGGGTGAGATGCAGCACCAATTTCAGAGTGGCGATTTGATAATGAATCTGATTAAGCCAATTCGTTATCAAGTCCTTCTGTCCTGTCGCGCGTTAGGTGGTGTGTTATTCCAGATCGTTTTTCGGGTAATTCCAACACTTGTTTTCTGGGCGTTTATCGTGGAATTGACACCTCCATATCATTCTGCTTTATTTTTGCTGAGTTGGATTTTAGGAGCAGGTATTTTTGCAGGAATGGCTTTTTTAGTAGGTTTGGTTACCTTTTTCATGGAAAGCAGTACTGGGGTCAATATAGCTGTCAGGACTTTAACGGAGATATTTTCCGGAACGCTCATTCCTTTGGTAATGTTTCCCTCATGGTTGGTGCCAATTATAAAATATCTTCCTTTTCGTTTTATCTTTTTTCAGCCAATTCAGATTTATTTCGGTCATCTGGATTTACAACCAGCACTCATAGCCATTGGTATACAATTATTATGGCTAATTGGCTTGTTTTCGGCAGGGAATCTCCTGTTTCAGGTCATCACTAAACGGTTAACTATCCAAGGTGGATAGAATCATGAAACGCTTTCGCTTTTATATCAAAATCTACCATCGATACTTTTTGCAATCTTTAAAGAGGCATTTAGTGTATCGATCAGACTTTTTAGTACAAATTACCTTTGCCTTATCCACTCAAATTGCCTCTCTGATCTTCGTTCTCACTATTTTTGAGCATATCCCCGATTTAAATGGGTGGAGTTTCGCTGAGGTTCTATTTATCTACGGCTTTGCTCAAACTGCTATGGCCCTATTTTCATTCTTTTTTGAAAACCTCATCACATTGGGAAGAGATTACATCCTGGATGGACAACTTGACAGGGTCCTTCTACGCCCTTTGAACCCCTTATTTCAAATCATCGCCGAATGGATAGACTTCGGATCCTTGTCTGCCCTGGGTATGGGAGTAGGTGCTTTAGGTTATGCATACATATTATTGAATTTCTCATGGTCGATAACAATGTGGTGTCTTTTGGGACTATTGCTTTTTTGTGCTTCTTTTCTGCTTGCAGGTCTTGTTTTGATCTTAGTTAGTTTTACCTTTTGGATTAAAGACAGTACAGGGGCTATCGCTTGGCCGATAATGATCCTAAGGGATTTCGCGAAGTATCCTATCACTATTTATAGCCCCGCACTCCAAGTTCTGTTGAGTTGGATCTTCCCGATCGCATTTACCGCCTTTTATCCTGCTTCCTTATTTCTCGAAAAGAGAACGTATTATCTCCATGCTTATCTAACACCAGTAATAACATTGGTAGTCTGGGCAGTGGGTTATAGTATCTGGAAAGTGGGACAATCGAAATATGAAAGTGCGGGAACATAAGAGTGTCAGAACTTTATTTTTTCGGAATTAGTCGTTTTGGACTTGCAAAAAGTTGTTAAAAAGTGGGGTAAACCCTTGTAAATAAAGGGTTTATTGATACAATATAGGTAAGGAAATAGTGGGTTGCAGCCCCCTATCGAACCCAAAAAAGCGGGTTGCTTTTCTTGGTTCTATGCTTGTTTGATTATTGTATCAGAAAAATGCAACCCGTAAAATGATAGAGGAGCATTTTCTGATGGATTTGGTCAAGATCATAGAGACGTTCCCGACGCAAGAAGATTGTATAGCGTATTTAGAATGTCTCAGATAAAGATCAAGTTTTAAAATTTTCTCAAGTCCAAAACGACTAATTCCGTATTTTTTTCACTATGGTGAATCGTAAAAATAAATGAACACTTCAGTAAAAAGCGGAGGGAAAATGTCCTGCCACCGCTGGCGAGGTTTCCTAGCCTTGCCCGTATAAAAGTCCAATTAATTGTAAAACCTACTATAAACAGGCATGTTATGGTAATTGAAGTCAAGAACCTTGTCAAAGAATTCAAAACCTTTGAGCGTAAAGAAGGGGTCAAAGGTGCTTTGGTCAATCTTTTTCGACGGGACTACAAGATTGTCAAAGCGGTTGATGATATCAGTTTCTCTGTCGAAAGAGGAGAAATCTTGGGCTATATTGGTCCGAATGGTGCAGGAAAATCAACGACAATTAAAATGCTAACAGGAGTTTTGATGCCGACTCGTGGCATAGTTCGAGTTACGGGTCTGATTCCTCACAAACAACGTCGTCAACATGCTAAAAACATCGGCGTGGTATTTGGTCAGAGGACTCAGTTGTGGTGGGATATAGCTGTTATTGAAGCTTTCACATTGCTTCGTGACATTTATCAAGTAAATGAACAAGAGTTTCAACAGCGCTTGAAGAAATTCGATGAAATTCTTGGGATTGCTCCTTTGCTTCATACGCCAGTACGCAAATTGAGTTTAGGACAGCGTGTGAGATGTGATATCGTGGCTTCTTTGTTACACAATCCGGAAATAGTTTTTCTTGACGAACCCACCATTGGTCTGGACATTGAGGTCAAAGCCAAAATCCGGGAGTTTATCAAAGAGATCAACAGAAAATACGAAACGACAGTTATTCTGACAACTCACGACCTAAGCGAGATTGAGAATCTCTGTAACCGTATTCTAATCATAGATCGTGGGAAAATTCTCTTTGATGGTTCTTTACAGAAAGCAAAGGATGAATTCGGGCGACTACGAAAGGTAACCTTTCAGTTTTATAATGAGGTATCCAGTAGTTCCTTGAAAGAAAGATTCGCGGATTCACGCCTTGATTGGGCTCAGAATAGTGAATATTCTGTCAGTGTAGTATTTGATAGGAATGATGTCTCAGCAATTGAAATTATCGGTAAAATGATGAATGCGTTCAGAATAGGTGATATTTTTCTCAAAGAACCTCAAATCGAAGAAGTTGTAAAAAGGATAACAGAGTAAATTGAGCGCGGGCGTAATGCACCGGCATACCTGGGTCTTCCGAACGACCCGCCACTTGAATATCGACAGGCGACGCGCCCGACCGTGCTAAAGACACAGTTGTTCCAATCCGCAGTGAATGCCCAGATACCTTATCCATAAGCCCTAGTAATCTTTGGTTTTTGTTTACTGGATTTCGCCGCGGATGGTGAGCGCGCTTGCGACGGAAAGGAAGTCTCTGCCTTCTTCGACTCTGTCGTGGTGGTAGCTGAGACCGAGGTGAAAGTTTGCCGTGATATGGGTGCTGATTTTGTAACCGACGCGTAATGTCGTCTCGTAACGCTCGGAACGTTCCTCTCGGTTGGCACCAAAATTTTCCCTGCGGATCGCCCAAGAGAGGGTATTTGTCAAATCCAAGTCTTGCTTAAGTTGAATTCTTTTCTGGGTAAACGGGATCCGTATACCCTTTTCTGTATGATAACGATAATCGATGCTGAGATTTGGAGTGACAATTACAGCATTACCCTGTATCCCACTCCGCTGCTGGTCTCGAAATGTTGTGCGTATACCCAATGCTGTCCGAGGGGTTTCTGAGTCTCCCCACGTGTGTATCCAACTCAATGATGGGGTGTGCGCCTTGCTATCGCTGAGGATCGTTTCCAGTGTTGCAGTATCGCGCTTCGTGAAAATATACCGAACTTGAAAACTGGTTTTTTTCTGTGTATTCAGTTTCATATCAGCCTCGTACGACTCCGCATGTGATTTGTAGGGTGTCCCTGAGCTTTTACGGGAGGTATTAGAAGTACTGACATTTGTCCCTAAAGTTACCCAACTCCACGGTTTTACAGAACCGCGTAGCGAGTAACGATTGCTGCGTCGGGAATTCGTCCGTTCCTTTGCATCATCCGCAAGCGACCAGATCTCTAATGCTGACAATCCCGATGCAAGCTGCCGGTACGATTCGCTGGCATTAAAGTTAGCGTTGGTGCTAATCGTGAAACTTTTGAGAACTCTATGCAGGAACCCTTCCTGCGTCACCGGTGCTATATTCGCTTGCGGTGGTGTGCCGTTTTCAATTTCTCCCTTATCACGTTCGATCCAATCGCCGCGGTCCTCTTCTAATTCTTGGATTTGCGTTTCGTCGATGTCATTTTCTCGGAGTTGTTCGATTATTTTTGTGGCATCGTTGCTTTGCGGGGATTCTGGCGGGTCTTCTATTTCTAAAGACGGTGGTGTGCCATTTTGAGGTCCATCTGTCGGGGTTTGGGGTGCTGGCGGTTTCTCGGTTTTCAAGAACCATCCGAACCACTTTTGGATGCTGAGGTTCATACCGAGACTAACATTACCGTTAAGGGAAGCGTTCTTTTGTTCTCTGAACCAATTTTCACGGAAACTCATACGACTTGTCACGGTGGGACGCAAACCAATCAAATCTCGATTCAGGCGTGGCGTAAACGAAAGTCGATGTTCTCGTTCTGCAATTGAAAAGTCCGGTTTCGTTTCCGCTTGCGTTTCTGATGCTGTTTCGGCATCGCTTGCAAGGGTGCGCGAACTATAGCTTCGGTCTTCTCGTCTTTCAAGGGTCCGACGCACATCGTAACTCGGATTCAGGCTAAAAATGTTTGTCGGATTAATGTTGAGTGTTATTGTGCCGCTATCCGTTTTCTCGTCTTGGTTTCTTCCATAGCCGTAACTGTAATAAGATGTTGATGTTGTTGTGGTATCGGTTGCAGTTTCAGGCTTGGCAAGCACATCTTCGTGGCGATATTGGGCGTTAACACCGAGTTTTGAGCTGAGTTCATATCGGAAGCTGCCGGTATAGAGGTGGCTAATTTGTGTGCCTTGACGCTCATTCCAAAAGTCTTGGTAGTTATAGGCAAAACCGAGGTTGGGATAAGGGTTTCGGTTGAATTGGACAGAAAAATCTCGGGTAAGGATTTCACTTTTTCCGCTCCGAAAGCTGCTGTAACTTCCACGTAGGCTCTCGGTTTCGGTGTCTTGCTGTCGGATACCGTATCGGATCGGTAGCCACGGAAAAATGGTGACATCCGCATCGATATTGAAGTCGTTATTTGTGGTGCTATATCCCCGTGAAGAGAGACGTTGTCTGCCAATCTCACCGGCACCACTTTCAAAGTCTTTATCTTGACTCGCGTAACCGCCACGTAATTTAAAAATGTTACCGAGGGATACTGACATGTTCCCGCGGCGCGCCCAACCCGCGCGGACGAGTGGATCCCCGAGGTGAATCTCATTTACCCAGATGTCACCGCTGATCTCTTGCCCAGTGTCATTGCGGATACCGAGCAGAATACCGCCAATGTTTTTAATAGAGAGCCGTGTATTATTTCTGCCTCTAACTGTGAAACCGTCAGGATGTCCATCTGGGCTATCGCTGTCAACGTCTGGCGGTTGGGTCCCACTTTCGGTTTCTACAAACTGCTCTTGACTGGTTACCGCAGTCTGATTGCTGGTGGCTATGTCGGGGTAGGTGTTTCTACGCAGGTCACGTAAATCGATTTCAATTAACTTCCAACCCTCAAAATTAATGGGTACGGTGTATTCATAATAATCCGTCAGGTTCTCGAAAACGTTAATATCTTCTTCTTGGGTCTGGCTAACAAACGGGTCTGAGCTATAAAACGAGCTGCGGTAGCCGGTGCGGACGGTTGGTGCGAGTTGTAAAACGAAGGTGGTATTACTTTTGTCGCCGTAGAGCCAGAATCGCAACGTGTCGTGCTTACTGAAATCTTGTCCGTCACTTTGCGTTAAGCCTTTCAGTTGTTTGGAGGTAACGCCATAAGAGCCGGGAAATAGATAGTATTCAAGACTAAGCGTCTGTTCGCGTTGCTGTTGTGTTTGAAAACCGAGTGAGGTTGCTGTGAACGGATGCAGTTTTTTGAAGAGTTCGTTATCTTCAATATCGAGATACGCACTCTGATACTTGTCGTAGCTAAAATTATCCTTTGTACCGACGATGAACTTTTCGATGGTATCTTCCACAATTGTGCTTGTTGATAGTGTTTCACCGGTGAGTCCGGCTTCTGGCGTTGACTGAAGACCTGAGCGAGTTATAATACCTTGTTGCCATTTATTTCCAACGATTTCGATGGATGCCCACTGCAATGTGCCTTTGGCACTGCCGGGAGCGTTTTTGCTTAACCAGAATCGGAAGTGTTGTACGAAAACAAGGCTCGGCACTCGAGAACCGACCGGTGTAAATTTAGAGAGTGGGATGCTAAGAAACATCCAACCGTTGGTATTTTTGCTTTTAATCCACTCATTTGGAATCTCGTTCAGCGGGATTGATATTTCAAAATAGGCATCTATACTGTCGAGTACACCGTCGCCGTTAAGGTCTTCGCTATCCAAAATCTGGTTACCAGCACCGATGGATGTCTCTTTGAGGAGACCGTCGTAATTCCATCCGACATCTTCACCCGTATCAAGGGTACCGTTCCCACGGTACCGATCCGCATCTGAGAGATTCTCCAGGTCCAAGTCAAGGGCATCTATACGGTCATCTCCATTTGTGTCCGTTAGCGTGTTTGGAAGGTCTTCACTATCGAGTCGTTGATCGGCATCGGTGTCTTCATTCACTACCCCGAGGTTCAGATGTAGCGTCACGTTGTCGTCGCCCTGAACGCGCATCCAGATGTCAACGAAACTGCGTTCCGAATAGTCGACCCCAGCAGCTGAGATGCCGTTTGAAAAGCCTCCCCACTCTGCCACTACATCTGTGAAGTCATAGCCGAGTTCCATGATGAGACGTTCTTCGGTAGAAAGTGAGAGTGGTTGAATCGTAGATGCGGGTACGTCTCGATTCCGCATATAGTTTCCGACGGCTTCCGATTCGTTTTTGTCTTTCAGTACAACTTTAAAGGTGGCTCTATTCTCAATGGTTGGTGTAACGCTGTAAATGTTTCCTTCAGGTACAGGTGTGTCCTCCACGATATATGGCAGACTACTCGGTCTCCAGTTATATTTTAACGTCGGTACTGTTGTCGATTCCTTCGCCCCTTCCATGCTATCAATAAGTGCGACCCCGATGCTGTTAGGATTATTATGTGAATAAGCCGCTTCTCCGCTGAAATCAATCTCAAGTGGAAGGTTTCTCATATTAATAAACGGTAACAGGTTGAAGATGCCCGCGATGTTAAAAGCTCTGCCGAAACTTGTGTTCACATTGAACGCTTGCAGACGATTTGGAACGCTGTTTACATCCGGTATCTCTGCCGGTCTCTGTCCGGTATTCAGGATATAGCCGGTTGAAAGCATAAACCCTTTTTGGTAAACCGGATTGAAATAGTTCATCGCACCGCCATAGCCACCGTAGTAACTCGCGCCCCGTCGGGACCTACCCCCCAGACTGCCGAAGCCGCTATAGCCGCCACCGAAACCACCACCACCGAAGCCACCACCACCAAAGCCGCCACCGAAACTGCTCCTTCCGAAACCTCCAAGCCCTCCTCTCCTACCTTGTAATCCGCCTCCGAATGGATCTGTTGTTCCTTCACCGAAAGTACTTGACTCCATAGATTGGATACCGCCGAGCCTATCGAATCTATCTTCAAGGCTCTGTTCCTTCTCTGATTTGGGTTTCGGTTTATGCGTGTACTCTAACCAGACCCCCATCACGGCTTGTTGTGATGAACCGCCAAAAGGGGTCTTCTCAAATTCCACAACAATCTCGTCGAATTCGTCGAGTTGCCTGAAAAATCGGATGGTGCCGACCTCATAAAGCATCATATAGTCGGTATCGCGCGTCAGGAGTTGTCCGTTTAACCGAACCTTCTCACTATTTGGGATGACGAACAAACCTACGTTGTATGTTTCTGATTGATATGTGTAGTCGGCTATCAACGTATAGATTTGGGCATTTGAGAAAGTCCCTTCGAGATAGATGGCGTTGTTGTTAAGCGAATCGCGGTAGGCGTAATAAGGGTGATTCGGATCCGTAATTTGAAAAGGATTTGTCGTGGGAAAACGCAGTAAACCCCTATCATAGTCTATGAACTGTGCATCGACGTTGCCGTCACCGTTCTGATCCAAGCCGAAAATTTCGATATAAGGGATGAGACCTTCACTCGTCTGGAAGGCTTCGTTCTGTCCCTGTCGGCGGATTGTGAGTTGAAAATCGCGTGGGTTAATATTTCGGCTGCCGAGGTGATAGACGTGTGTCGCCTCCGTGCCGCGAAACCCTTTTTCCTTTAGCACTATGTAACCTATCTCTTCGCCTTCTTCGTCAATTGTCCCATCTCCATTTTCATCGACGAAAACGCTGCCGGGTTTACCAACAGTACCACCGCCGCCGCCGCTATATTCATACGCGACGACGATGGTATAGTTCGCGGAAATCGGGGAGAGAAATTCTATTTCACCCGTCTCGTAATCGATGTTATAGTCCTGTCCAGCGAATTGTGGGTTGAAGTAACCTTGACTTGTCCGTTTACCGCCTTGGTTGTTTCCGACAACGCCATCGTCAATATAGATCTCTTCACTCCCTGATTTAATGGGGAGATAACCTTCATGTATTAAGCTGTCTTCCCCTTTATGGATATAGTAGTACCGATTTTTGACGTAGTTGGCATCCGGGATTTGCGTCCCTGGGGGTCCGTATCCATAACCGCCAGCGCGCCGCGATTGTCCACGGAAAGTTCGCACCTCACGTATCCCCTTACTTCGAGACCCGAAAGCCGTCAGGCGTGTGTTTTTCCATTCAAAAACACCTTCAAGCCCGAACAAATTCCGATTGATATTTAGAAAACGGGTATTCGGCAAATTGAGCGTGATGTCGCCGAACGAGAACGTTTTTATAATGCTCTCCGGTTTACCTTCATACCAGATTTTGATTTTTTGTTCTTTCGCACCGCCGAGACCATATCCACCGCCATATCCGCCACCGTATCCACCATATCCACCGCCGCCCAAGCTGCTGCCGCCAGCACTATAATCCACGGCGATATGCGTGCGTTGTCCGACGCGCCCGTGCAGCCCAAATTGCTGTATCTGACGTAGGTTGAAGCCTGTCGAGCGCGGGATGCCGCGGCTACCAAATCCGCCATAGCCGCCATAGCCGCTGCCGTAGCTGCTACCATAACTACTATAGCCACCGCCATAGCCGGTGCTCCCATAGCCAGTATCACCGAAACCGCCGCTATAGCCGAAATCCTCGTAACCGTAAGATGAAGTGAGTCCGAGATCAAGTCCGGATGAATAGCCCCCGTAGCCGCCCCCGTATCCATATCCGCCATATCGGTTCAGATCCCCGCTACCGAAGTAGTGCGTTTTGTTCGCCTCTACAGTTACGGATTGTAAGCCCGTTATCCGTAAATTCGAGTCCATTGGGAGCGCGATCCCTTTTTCATCACGTTTCGGTTTCGGTTTCCAGTCGTAGAGTTTACTGAGATTTGTCAATTCGGGTGGGTGTCGCCATCTACGGAGGCTGTCAAGATAGGGTTGGATGCCTCTAACTTCCGCATCTTTTTCGGATTGTTCCTTTTCATCTTGCCAGATGAAGTGTTTTGGAGCATCCGTAGTAGCAAATGGGTTACGGTTCAACAGCCCAAACTCACTGTAGTTTCTATCTTCCGAAGGCGTTTTAGGGGCACTGGAATCAAGAGAGGTGGCATTATCGCGGGGTGCTGTGGTTTCTGTTTGCGTTTCGTCGTTTTCTTCAGCGATACGACTTACAGCAATATCAGACGTTGCGGAAAGGACAATGATAAGGAGAAGCCCAATTTTATAAAGCAGCCCCACGCCTCTTAAAAAGTGGTGAACTGCAAGTTTCGACAAAAAATTTTTCAGCACGTGTATTCTCGTTTATAGCATAGGAGACCGTTAGTTTCCTGTGCTGAGTTCCGTTATTTTTCGGCAACTTCTGTGGCGGGTGAACGCGTCCAAAGAATTCCTTGACCTTGAGAACGCAACCGAAATGTGATGTGAATTGTCCGATCTACTAAAAATGTCCCAATTAACTCGCGTTTCGTCGCCGCTGTGTATCAACCGCGATTTGGAATCTTGACTTGAAACGAGAAATTGGGACATTATGTTTACATAAATTTTGCAACGCTACTATCTTACTTGCCACTCTTTTTAAGATACCCCCATGTTACCGCTAACTTCTCTGCTGCTTCTACCGCTTGAAATTGCCTTGAGAGACCCTCCATCACCTCAGCGATCTCGTCTTCGTCTAATGCTGTATTGTAGACAGCGACCTCATCAATGATGCCTCTCAACGGTCCGTTCTTCCCATCGGGACCCTGTGCGCCGATAATCAGGGGGGCATTGCTTGTCGCAGGTTTACCAGCAGCACCGCGTGGGTTAAATTGTTCACCATCGACATAAGGAGTGAGGCTCTTCTCATCATACACACCTGCGACGAAATGCCATTTACCATCGGTGACCTCTTTGCTGCCCACTTGCAAGTCTTGCGCACCATTAGGAAGTGTGAATCCGAAGGTCATCACGCCAGGACGTATCCACATCGTATAGTTCCGATTTGGCCACCTTTCTTTGCCAACAATTATTTGGTACGGATCGACGATCTTCGGGACTTTTATCCATGCTGTCATTGTCCACTGCCTGAGATTCATAATATCCTCATGTGGGACGCTTACGTGCCCACCATCAAATTCAAGTGCTGCCTCAAATTTTCCGTCAGCCCACGCCACCTCGCCAATAATTTCACCATGATGTCCGTTCCCTGATAGGTCTTTGACGATTTTACCGGCACCTTCATCGAATAACCATACGCCTATCGCGTCAGCACTGGCACTGGTAACTGCGAAATAACACAAGATATGCATAAGGAGCATTGAAACAGTTAGCCTTACCATATTCTTACCCTCCCATGATTTTCGGTTATTGAGTTCTTCTATCTATTTTATTTAATTTTAGCAGATTCTTCGCAAAGTTGCACACGTTTTTCTTTTGACATCTTCGGCACACTGAGATAGAATAGTGTATATTATCAATAGTTGCCTTGGGTCTAAAACCCCGAATCTTTAGATTAGGTGTGTCAATATCTGCAATCAAGTAAGGATATCCGAATCATGCCAAAGTATCGGACCGCAATCATCGGTTGTGGCAGTAGAGCCTACAGTCATGCAAATGCATATCAGCAAGTTTCGCGAGGCGAGTTAGTTGCGTGTGCGAACCGATCAAATGCTGCCCGTCGCGAAAAATTCGCTGAAACTTTCGGGATTACGGGTTACGCCGATGCCGAGGAGATGCTCCGAATAGAAAAACCCGATCTTGTTCACCTCGTCGCGATGCCGGATCAATGGCGTGCGCTCATGCCGATGGTCTCTGAATTTGGTGTACCAGCATGTATCGTTGAAAAGCCGATTGCTTGTGGCGTTGAAGATTGGCGTTTGCTGCGCGAATTAGAAAAGCGAACTGCTACGAAATTTGGTATAGGGAAACAATACCGCTGGCATCCGGGACTCATCAATTGTCAGAAGATGGTGCAGAGTGGTATGTTGGGTGAAATTCGTCTTTTAGATTTTTCATGTGGTATGAACCTGTCTGCCCAAGGTACACATATCATTGATTGGGCAATGTCCTTGAATGACGATTCGCCGATCATTCGGGTCTTTGGCACTGTTAGTGGTGCCGAGTCGTTGGACAGCACCTATCCGGCTCCGGATGCATCATCGTGCGAAGTCGTCTTTGAAAACGGTGTCTACGGGTTTTGGAACACCGGCTTTACCGCGCCACGCATCATGGACGACGATGCTATCTACAAACACTGTCGCGTTGCCGCCTATTGCGAAAGAGGTCATGTCCTTTTTGAAGAATTCGGTGGATGGGAAATCTTTTCCAAAACTGGCACCAAAATCCACCAGACGACTCCTGATGAGTGGCGTGAAAATAACGACCTTGCGCAAGCACGTTTGACGGAAGCGATGTTCGATTGGATTGAGGACGATGCCAATCCAGTCGAGACGCATCTGAAACTTGCGTTGCACCAGTTTAACGCCATTTTGGGCATCTATGCGAGTGCGATCTCTCACCAACCGATTGACATCCCTTTTGACCCGCCTACAGACCTTGATTCACAACTTCGTGAGGTGTTGTCGCGTTCCTGACGCGTCCATGCCAAAATTTGACAAATTCATCATTTTATGCTATACTATTAAAGATTTTATGTTAGAATAGGCATAGTAATTTTGATGCTATAGGAGTGCTATCTTGCCTACGCCAAATACGGCATCTTCAGAACCAGATATCCACATCGCGCCGTCGGTGATGTGCGCGGATTTATGCAACTTGGAAACCGATGTTCGGCAATTAGAGGCCGCTGGGATTAATATGCTCCATTTCGACTTGATGGACGCACATTTCGTTCCGAATATGCCGATTGGGCTTGCGCTTATTGAACAATTACGTCCAAAAACAGACGCTGCTTTTGATATTCACCTTATGGTGGAAAACAACGATTTCTTTGTGGATGCAGTCGCAGAGATAGGTGTCCAGCAGATAGCCGTTCATGTTGAATCGGCAACGCATCTTGATAGAACGTTATCTCTCATTCGGGCGCACGGCATCAAGGCAGGCGCAGCACTCAACCCCGCAACCCCGCTCTCTGCATTGGATTATGTCCTGGATCGGCTCGATTTTGTGCTGGTTATGACGGTAAATCCTGGATTTGCAGGGCAGAAGGTAGTTCCATCGACTCTCCGAAAAATCGCGGAGTGTCGTGCTTTTTTACATGAACACACAGTTGGCCTACCGATTGAAGTGGATGGCAACGTGAGTTTTGAAAATATCCCGAAAATGGTTTCCGCAGGCGCGGATATCTTGGTCGGAGGGACGAGTAGCGTTTTCCAAAAATCGGGGTCACGGCTTGAGAACGTGCAGCGGATTCAGCAGGCTATTACGCTCGGACTCGCAAAACGGGAGGGCGGGCAGCGAGCGTAGGTGCTCCTTTGATAGTTAGTGGAGGGCGGATATACGGAGAGGGACGTTTTTTGTAAAAACCTGTCTGAACGAACCGCAAGGAAAATTAAAAATAATGGAAGCACTTGTCCTTCACGGGGTTGGAGATTTACGGTTAGAGCAGATTCCGGTGCCGCAGCTCGCTGAAGGGGACGTGCGCGTCCGAATCGGATTCTGTGGTGTCTGCGGTTCCGATATTCCGAGAATTTTCGTCAAAGGCACTTATAGTTTCCCGACGGTTTGTGGACACGAATTTGCTGGCATTGTTGATGCATGCGGTCCTGGGGTTGACGATTTTACGCCAGGGGATCCCGTCGTCGTATTTCCGCTGCTCTGGTGTGGTACCTGTTCCGCGTGTGAACAGGGGAAGTATGTCCAATGCCACGATTATGATTATCTCGGTTCACGTAGCGATGGTGCCTTTGCTGAATATGTCGTCGCACCGAAAGCGAATTTGATCCGTGTCCCGCACGGTGTGACACTCGAGGAAGCAGCGATGACAGAACCGGCTGCAGTTGCATTACACGCCGTCCGTCGCACGCAAACATCGCTTGCTGGAAAAACTGTTGCTATTTTTGGGGCAGGTCCCATCGGATTGATGACAGCACAGTGGGCAAGAATAATGGGTGCCACAACAGTGCTCCTCTTTGATATTGTTGCGGAGAAACTGGAATTGGCGAAGCAACTCGGCTTTGATGAAGTGTTTAACACTACGACTGAAAAACCCGTTGAGGTTGTGAATGCGTCTACTAATGGAAAAGGCGCGCATGTCTGTATTGAGGCTGCAGGGGTTCCTGCCACTTACCGCAATGTGCTTGAGAGTGTCGGACGCGGTGGGCGTGTCGTTTTACTTGGTAACCCCGAGGCAGATGTAACCCTCCCTGCGGTGCTTATATCGCAATTAATGCGACGTGAAGTGAGCATTTTCGGAACGTGGAATTCCGATTATAGTGCCGCTGGCAACGACGACGATTGGCGGACTGTACTTCAAGCGATGGCTTCCGATATGCTAACACTTACGCCTCTCATAACACATAAGGTTCCATTAGTAGATAGTTCCAATATGTTGCATAAGATGCGAGACAAAAATGAGTTTTACGCAAAAGTCTTGATTCATCCATCGGAGGAATAGTAGTCAGTTATCGGTTATCGGTTTCAGTTTTAATAGTTATTAGTTGTTAGTTTTTAGTTGTTGGTTAAAGAGGATTTCTGTGGTGGATACAATCAACGTGACTCCGACAGGTTCTCCGACTCTTAACTTCTAACTGATAACTAAAAACTATTCGTCTGACAACTGATAACGCTGCGTAAGCCTCTATAGGCTTGCGGGACAATGCGAGGCAAACTGATAACTATAAAAAATATGAAAGCGGCTATACTTGAAAGTTTAGACAATTTGAGTGTGAAAGAAGTCCCCGAACCTGAAATCGATGATGATGCCGCTTTAATGCGCGTTGAGGCTGTGAGTATATGTGGTTCTGATGTGCGTATTCTTCATCACGGTAATCCAAGAGTTAAACCCCCCACCATCATTGGTCATGAAAATTCCGGTGTCATCGTTAAAACTGGTAAAAACGTAACGCGTGTTAAAGAAGGTGACCGAGTGTCAATCGGTGCTGATGTTCCTTGTGGTCAGTGCCGTTGGTGCCGAGACGGTCTTGGAAACAACTGCGGCATCAACTACGCTATCGGTTACCAAATCCCCGGTGCTTTCGCGCAGTATATGAAACTGCCCCGCCTCGTTTTGGAGGAGGGACCCGTTACTCCATTTGACGCATCGCTCAGTTTTGATGAAGCTGCTCTCGCTGAACCGCTGGCATGTGCTATCAATGGGCTTGAACTCGTCAATATGTCGCTCGGCAAAACCGTCGTTATCATCGGTCTCGGACCGATCGGTTGTATGATGATTGACCTTGCACGGGGGATGGGTGCCACGAAAGTCATCGGTGTGCAACGCAGCAAACTCCGGATGGAGATCGCAAAGTTCTATGAAGCAGATGTTTATATCGCCTCTGAAGAGGAAGACGTGATTGAGAGATGCAAAGAAGAAACAGAGGGCGAGGGGCCCGATGTCGTTGTTACAACGTGTGGCTCTGTTGAAGCACACGAACAGGCTATTGAAATGGTGGCACACCGCGGATATGTCAATCTATTCGGCGGATTACCAAAGACCATGCGTCCTATGAGTGTTCTTTCAAATGTTATTCACTATAAGGAATGCTTTGTGACAGGTTCACACGGATGTGTGCCGCGCCATCATGAATTAGCGGTGCGTCTCCTTGAAAAAGGATTCGTCCGTGTAAAGCCCCTCATCACCCACCATTTTCCGCTTGTTGAGATTGATAAGGCATTTGAGACGATGGAATCTCGGAGAGGGATGAAGATTATGATACATCCGCATCAGGAGGAGAGAGGAACGTAATGCAAGATTTTTCACGGTTTATTCGAGAGGTCCCCGATTTTCCGAAACCGGGTATTGTGTATAAGGATATCACGCCACTTTTAGGAAATCCAACCGCCTTTCATAGGGCGATTGATGAGTTCGCACTCCGTTATAAACTTGAAGCAATTGATGTTGTTACGGGAACTGAGGCACGCGGCTTCATTTTCGGTGCTGCGCTCGCTTATCGACTTGGTGTCGGTTTTGCCCCTATCCGAAAAAGGGGTAAACTACCGTATCAGACACACGAAGCCACATACGACCTTGAATACGGTTATGATGTCGTTGCAATTCATCAAGATGCATTCCCCAAAGACAGCAAAGTACTCATATGTGATGATGTCTTGGCAACTGGAGGGACGCTTGCTGCATCAATCGAACTCGTTGAGAAACTCGAAGGGCACATCGTTGGCGTTGCGGTTTTAATAGAATTACTGGAATTCAACGGGAGAGAGAAGATTCCAGATCACGATATTTTTTCGCTCATTAAATATTAGGCTATACTATATGCGCCTGTAGCTCAGTGGATAGAGCAGTGGTTTCCTAAACCACGTGTCGGGGGTTCGATTCCTCCCAGGCGCATTTGAAATGGTTGTCAAGATTGGCTATCGGGAACCGTTGACTGCTGATGGAGACCGGTGGCTATTCTTCTGACAACCGATAATTTAGTAACCATTCTAATGTGTAGGAGCAAGTGATTAATGTACAGATTCAATATCTGGAAAATAGTTTTAATCGTCGGGGTTTTTCTGTTTTCAGTGATATACCTCATCCCGACCCCGGATAGTTTTTACAATCCTCTATATGGGAATCTACCACTTTGGATGCAAGAAAAACTTCCGTCTTTTGAGGTCACCGAAGATAACGATTTAAAAGTGAACCTTGCAGAGGTTGAATACCCCGAAGGAATCAGCTTCCAAGATACAACCAATGAATTAGAAGATGTCTTCCGAGTCCATTTAGGGAAACAGAAACTTACGGAGACCGTTGATTATGAATTTGGGACCACTGAAGCACGTGAATTTTATGTTCGACTCATTTCGGAGACGGCGCGTGCAAATCCACGCGCAACCCTCGACAATTTACACTTATACGGAAGCCTTCCTGTTATCCTCAGGCGGCTCATACCGGATAATCGATTAAAATTGGGGTTGGATCTCAAAGGCGGTGTCCATCTTGTACTTGAAGTGGATTTAGAGACCTCTAAAGCCGAGCTTTTCCGTCAACACGCGTTCTCTATCCCCGAGCAGCTTCGGGCAGACGAAGTTTTGTGCCGTGAGGTTAAACGGGTAGAAGGACAGGACGCACTCGATGTATTTGTCGGTATTCCTTCCCGATTCCGATCCGACGCGGCGCAGAAGGCGGAGTATCTCGAAAAAGCGCAACGGCTTCTTAACGAAATTGAATTTTTTGAAGATGTGCAAGTCAATAACGAAACAGAAACACAATCCATATATCAGTTGAGACTCAGCCAAGGCGGTATCCAAAAATATAGTGAACAGGCGATTGAACAAGTCCTTATTGTTTTACGAAATCGCGTCGATGCGTTTGGGGTTTCGGAACCTTCTATCCGACGAGAGGCAAATCACCCAAGAATCATCGTCGAGCTTCCGGGTGCCGAAGACTCTTCAAAACCGCTACAAATCGTTCGGGAAATGGGTAGACTTGAGTTTAAACTCGTCAAGAAGTCGCCTGCTGGTGGTAATTTCTGGGGCGGCAGTGCCAATACACCGCCACCAGATAATATCCCTGAAGATAGTGAAATCCGCGAGGATTACGAGACCGGCAGCTGGTACGTCTTGGAAAGTCCGGTACTCCTAACCGGCGACCGGATTACCGATGCCTTTCCAACTACCGGTAGGACGAATTTCGACATTGTCGTCTCGCTGAGTTTTGATGGTGCTGGCAGGCGTAAGTTCGCGCAAGTTACAGGCGAGCATATCGGTGAACACTTGGCGATTCTCCTTGATGGGAAAGTTCAATCTGCACCCGTTATCCAAGACCAGATTATCGGAAATGCTATTATTCAAGGAAACTTCACCTATGAGGAAGCGAGTTACCTTTCCAATATACTCAAAGCAGGTGCATTTCCGGTGGGTGTCCAAATTGCAGAGGAACGTACCGTCGGTCCCACACTCGGACAAGAATCTATTGATAATGGTATTCTTGCTGCACTGATTGGGTTGGGCGTAGTCTTGGTTTTTATGATAATTTACTATCGCCTCTCTGGGATAATTGCCATTGTCGCGCTCGTCTTTAATATGCTAATTATTCTTGGAGCACTGGCAGGTTTCGGTGCCGCATTGACGCTTCCGGGTATTGCTGGACTTGTCCTCACAATCGGAATGGCTGTTGATGCGAATGTCCTCATCTTTGAGCGAATTCGCGAGGAATTACGAACCGGCAAAGCCGTCTGGGAAGCGATCACAAACGGCTATCAGCGCGCATTTATAACGATTTTAGATGCCAACCTCACAACATTCTTTACGGCACTTGTCCTCTATCATTTTGGCACAGGGCCTATTAAAGGGTTTGCAATAACACTTGGCATTGGTATCCTCGCGAGTATGTTCACAGCCATCGTTGTTACACGCGAGATTTACGGCTTAACAATCGGAAACCGAGACGTGCAGAAACTCAGCATTTAATGGTTATCAGTTTTTAGTCTTCGGCAGTCAGTTAAGAGAGTTTTTTGTAACAATCTATCCATCTTGGAGTCCTCTAAGGAAGATGGTTTGTTTAACTATATTTGTGAAGGAGTGGTTGTCAGAGAAATGGTTTCGGTTATCAGTTTAACTCTCACTGCGAGGCAAACTGACAATCGAAAACTGACAACTATTAAAAAAATTGGAACTACTTAGAAATACAAACTTTGATTTTATTAGCAAACACCGCACCGGCTTTGTATTTTCAGCCGTGGTCATTGTTATCGGCTTAGTTTTCCTCGGAATCCAGCAAGGGCCCAACTTCGGGATTGACTTTCGCGGTGGTGTTAAAATCCGAGCTGAATTCAATCGGGTGGTAACCGAAGCCGAATTGGCAGCGAAATTAAACGCACTGGGCTACGACCGCGCAAAGATTCAGATTGACGAAGGAAAGAACCAAGCCTCGATCTCTCTCGGGCATCGTCCCGAATTTCAGCAACAACTCATTAATATCCCGATTATGGCGGATCCGGGAGATGCAACCGCTACCAGTCTTCAGGTGAGTAAGACCGCTGAAAAAGCACATCTATTAGCAGAAGGCGACACCGTTCAACTTATTGACGGCACTTCGCAACAACGCAATGAGATTATCAAGCGGGAAGACGCTGCCGAAGGCGACGCGATTAATCTGACCTTCGCGAATCCGGTTGGGATTGACTTGAGCGAGAATGCCACTGTCCAAATCCAAGCGAGTGTCGGTAGAATCCTTACAGACGCGCTCCTTGAAGGTGGGAGCGGTTGGCAAGCACTCGTAGGTGGGGTCAACGTCTCTGAAGTCGGACCGAGTGTCGGACGCGACCTTAAATGGGCTGCGCTTTGGTCGGTACTCTGGTCGATCGTCATTTTGTTGGTTTACATCTCTTGGCGATTTGAGTTCCGTTTTGCTATCGGCGCGATTGCTGCGCTCGTCCACGATGTGTTGATTACCTTAGGCATCTTCGCGGTTCTATCAAAAGAGATTAACCTGCCGACTGTGGCGGCGTTTCTCACGATTATCGGATATTCGCTTAATGACACGATCGTCGTGTTCGACCGGATTCGAGAGAACTCGCAATCCTTACGCGGAACAGACTATGTTACGGTCATTAACCGAAGTATCAACCAATCACTGAGCCGGACTGTTATCACATCTTTGACAACCCTCTTTGTTGTTTTGGTTATCTTCGTCCTTTCGAGTGCGGGTGAGGAAATTAACACATTCGCCTTAGCACTTATCGTGGGTGTGGTGATAGGCACGTACTCCTCGGTCTTTATTGCAAGTCCGATTTTGTACCTCTGGAATCGAGGGCAGCAAACGGCTTAATGGCTGTCGGCTATCGGCTTTCAGCCGTCAGTTAAGAGGTTTGTTGATTAAGTCATAGCACCGTTTCTAATTCACTACCTTTCAATGGGAAACTTGTAGCATAAACTGTTAGTTTGTGCTACCGTGACCCTTTAAGAGAGTGCCGTCCGCATGAAAATACTGGTCTTAAGTCCTTACACAACAGGGCAGAAACAGAAACCCGGTAACCCTCTCCAAGCAGAGGATTGCACCTCACCTGAGCGTCTTGAGGCGCGGATACGGGAGTTGTGTGGTTACAATGCGGAGGGTTGGTATAGTGAAGATCGGGACTACAGCATGCCCGCTGGCGAGATGTTTTCGGGGCCCTTGAATACACAATTGCGGCAAGGCTTAAACCAAATTCGGGAACACGATCGATATGGTGAGACAACCCTCGATCTGTATTTCCCGTGGTACTATTGTAGGGTTGACGGAAAAAGGAGTCCGGTTAACGAGAAAGACCTTATCGTCCCTTTTGATACCGCGCCGCTTCACGAACTGGAGGTTTTGGAATTCGGTGAGAGTGGTGTGCCTGAACGGACAGTGGATTTGATCGAAAGTTACGACCTCGTTTTCTCGCTATTGCGGCAGGACGATATTCAATCACTGCAACGCGTTTTTGAGGTGGAACGAGCGACAACGCTAATTTTCTTGCTTGCCCGGAGCCACAAGCACGTCGTCAATGAAGACTTACCGAACCTCCACGTTGTTGAAACGGGTAGCGATTTGCAGAAAAGCCTTCGCACCACAAACTGGGCTTTAAAAGGAGTTGTGTTGCGGCGGTTATGTGAAGCTGCGTGTCGCGACGGCTTCCAAGTGTTTGAGCAAGTCAAGCAAGACCCCCAAAAGTTAATTGAAATCGCACGCAGACCCGAATCTGAAAAAGAATAGCGATCTCTGTGTGGTGAAAAAATGAATCTTCCAACCCCCGTTATCAGCGATAATTCACGACGCATTATCGGTGAATCCGAACCGATGCAGGTCGTGCTGCGCCAAGTCGCACAGGTTGCACCGACAAAAGCGACGGTCCTCATTACAGGTGAAACGGGTGTTGGAAAAGATGTCATCGCACAGGCTATCCACGAAGGTAGCCCGCGTAAAGAAAAACCCTTCAAAGCCGTCAACTGCGGTGCGTTTTACAAAGACCTCCTTCAAAGCGAACTCTTCGGACATGAAAAAGGGGCTTTTACAGGCGCGACAACTCAAAGACGCGGTGTATTTGAGCAGGCGAATGGTGGCACACTCTTCTTAGATGAGGTAGCGGAAATGTCGCCTGAAGTGCAGGTGAAATTTCTGCGGGTCTTAGAGGCACAGGAATTCAATCGGCTCGGTGGCGAACGGAATATTAAAGTCGATGTCCGAATTATCGCTGCTACAAATGTTAATCTTGCGACATCGGTAAATCAGAAAAGATTTAGACAAGACCTCTATTACCGTCTCAACCTCTTTCGCATCCAAATCCCGCCGCTGCGCGACCGTCGCGAGGATATCCCACTCTTCGTTTCTGCGTTCGTCTCCGAATTAAGTGCAGAACACGGTAAACCGATTACTGGTATCACACCAGAGGCACTCAATTATCTCCAGAATGCTGATTGGTACGGCAACGTGCGTGAACTCAGAAATGCCATAGAAACCGCGATTATCTCAGCTACCACCGAAGAACTGCAACTCAAAGATTTCCCGATGGATCCAGAATCTCAACAGGTTTCTTTGGTCCCTGTACAAACCTCTGGCACGCAGCTTGCGCCGACACAGGTCGTCGACACAACCGTTGGTGAGACGAATCTTCTGGATGTGCCAGGTGGATCTTTACAGGTTGTCAGAACCCCTGGTAATGCAATCGCAACAGAAAATATTGCCATTTACAAGACGATTTTGGGGCTGATCCTTTCTGCGATCCGATTGCTTGAACCGGCTGCCACCGCTAGTAATGAGATGCCGTTTCTAATCCCAGATGAGGATACCAGTTGGATGCAAATTAGTGACACAGATGACGCTGCGGCTGTCCTCAGAAAAGCGTTGGAAGTGCTATCGACGATAGCCAAAGCACTTGAGAATCGGGCACAAGACGGCGTTTTACCGATCGCTGCACCGGTGAAACAACAGGGCAGTTCACAGGGACCGGACGAGTATATGCCTGTGCTTGATGATGAGGGAGTTATCGGTAGAGTCGGTATGACGATGGCGGAAATTGAACAGGTAGCGATCCAAAAGACCCTCGCGGAAGCGGGTGGCAATAAAACAGAGGCGGCAAAAATTCTTGACATCGGAGTCCGAACGCTGCACCGCAAATTAGATGCTTACAGACAAGAAGACAATAGCAATTCGGATGATGGTTTTAATCAGGAATAAGGTTTACAAGAACGCTTATAAAGTCTTCCCACCCAAAATCCCTGCTTCAGTGGAGGAATGTAAGTGGGTTTTTATTTTTCGCTTGACAAAATATATCAGGGTCATTCAATTGTCCGTTTTGGGTGTCTTTTTCGCAGGCGATAATACTTAATTTATGTTATGTATTATGAGAAAACGCTGAAATTTTCGCAGCATTTCGCTAGATTTCGCAGCATTTCGCACCGGATCCTACAAAAAAAGACATCCAATCCAATAACTTCTTAAAATTGAATGGCCCTGAAAATATGTTAGGTTCTCTTGACAGAGTATGTTAGGAATGTTAAAATACCTGTCAAGGACTTCATCACAAGCAACCTGTTGCCTGTGAGATTGTGAGCATGCGCTCTGGACGCTACACATACTGAGTGAAAACGCTGGTGGGATGCACCACTGGGTTGTAACCGTTAGATGAGTAAATGACTAAAGAAGATAGTAGGAACGCGAGAGAAATCATAAAGAAGTGGATGCCTGTAGCAATATGGATTGCGGCAGTAATGATTATCCCATATTGGCTATGGATAGACGAAAAGAAATCGTTACAATCCACTTTGCTCAACGTAAGTGCTTTAATTCCGCTCTTTCTACTATTATCAACACTTTTCATAGAAACGGGAGGGTTTGTAATGTCTGGGATTATGATGGCGGAAAGACTCTGGAGAGAAAGAAAAGAAAGAATCCGTAGGGAGAAAATAGAAACAGTTTTGTCACCACTTGCGTGGCGTGTCGCAGCGCGCTTTATGGATGAGTGTGATACTGAGCTTGGGGACAAATCAGATTCCGAATTGTTAGAAATGGTCCAAGCGTTTGGTGCTAACAAAGCACTTGATATTGCAGCCGAAGAAGTTCGCAAAGATGTTTTGGAATTTGTCAACGGTATTGATCATGAAAGACGTGCTAACCAAATAGCCGTTAAAATTTCTGACTTGATGGGTCGTGAAGATTTTGCAAATCAAGTTGTATCTTTGGTAAAAGAAAACCAGTATCTGCATATTGAGTAAAAATGCTGAGATTCACGACCTGCCGACTACGTTAAACCCGCATACTACAAATGATTGAATTCAGGGTGTTTCATAAATGGTTAATTTTATCGAAAGACGGTTTTGATGTGAGTCACATTTCGTGTGGGTAATCCGCATCGGACATTGATTAACATTGCGAGTTGGAGCAACAGAATGCCAATGCCCAAAAAACTCGAAACATACGCCACGCCTCGCATCGGTAAAGGTTTATGCGCCCCTGTGATTGACAAGAGTTTGCTCAGCAAATCAAAGACGGGTTCAATGGCAGTTTTTCGCGATGCTTGCCATGTTTCGACTTGTGTTGCGGTATACAAGGGATCTGTCCCTAAGAGCCGGTTCGCCTCTGCGAGAGTCGTCTTTGGCGTGAGCAAAAGCACCTCGGTTTCGGCAAAGGCGGTTTGGCGTTTTTTATCCACATATCCATTATCGGTGACAATACATCGCACGCCTTTTTCCATGAGTCGGATCTTTTTTTCTATCCAAGACCTTCCGCTCGTTGACGTTAGCAGGTAGGACCTGAAACATCACGGGGAAACCGTTGCCGATGCCTGTGAGATGCAGACCGTATCCATAAACCCATCCGTGATACCCGCTCTTAGACCACGTGGCAGTTTTATCAACGCCTCGTAAGTTTTTGGGGAGATGATCCTTGAGACGATCCTTCTGATGCCAGACGGGGCCTGCGGCTTTACAGAGGCTTTTATCTTCATAAACGATCTCTTGAAGAAACTCGGCTTCTCTGGCGAACTCTGAGGCTGCGATATATTCAGTGAACGCTTGGAGTTTGGCGGTCAACGCTTTATATCTGCGACCAAGTGTCACGTGAGACGGACATGCCGGCCGTTGACATCTTTCAAGGTAGAGCGGATGATGAAACAAATAATCGTGCTGTGCGCGCATAGCGGTGATCCCCTTGAGTGTCATAACGGCGTAAAAGACGATGAGTGAAGCATCGGGATAAGTTCGGGTCTCCCTCTTTTGGAAATGTTTTCTTCGAGCATCGAGAACTCGTCTAACATTGAAAACAAAAATGTGATATACTCTCTGATGTCAGGATATTGCATAGGTGTCTCCTTCACTTTATGTGGTATAAAATGAAAGGATACCCAGTATCCTGACTTTTGACAACTATTATTTATGAAACACCCTCATTGAATTAGGGCTTGCAAAGCCATCCTACGAGAAGTGCAATAAATATGTATTTCAAATGGAAGTTAGCATACATGGCAATTGGGTGCCTATTTACTTGTGTTATGCTTATTGGATGTGGCACAGATACAGAGTCCAATGTTGCGGAAGTCGTTAAAATCAATGAACCCGAATTCGCAGACATAGGCAAATATATTTGGCGGGCAGAAATACGACTCCGTTTTTCTCAACCCCCTGAATTTTTGGAAGTGGTAGATCAAATTTCTCTGTCAGGATTTGACCCGTCTTATGATCTTAGTTGGGAACAAACAGGAAATGTTGTTATTCTATCTTTTATTTTTTCTAAGGTGAAATTTTGGGGCACGCGTAGTGGGCCGGAGGACTATTATCTACTACGTGAGGAAACTCCTGCAGAAAAACAACTCATAGATGCAATACTAACACATCATATTAACATAACACTCACTTGGAGTACAGGTCGAAAACACATTAAGATGACATTAAAACCGCCACGTGTAATTGCCGAGGACCCTTCGCCACTGCCCCGACCACAAGCAGCACTCGGGGTGGTATCACCAGCAGTAGATGGAAAACTTCCTGCTAATCAATCTATTACACTTTACTTTGATAACAATCCTGGCGAGGTAAAAACCAGTGTAGGAACAGTTACGGGTGCAGGTGAAACACGGACGATCACCCCGCCCGTAGGAGGTTTCCCACTTGGAAATCTTTCACTCACGATTACGTGGGAGAATTGCAGCTATACCGAAAATAGGGCGAAGGGATGCGTAGGTAAAACAACCTTTAGTTATATTGTTGTAGATCGGTGAGAAACAAGGAATTATAACAGGACGCTTACCGCGTTAGTATAAACAGGAGATAATGCAATGTCTAATGATCCAACAACGAAGGTATATGGATCTTCCAATGAGATTTATCATTTTGAAATATGGTTTGAAGAATCAGAATTTGAGGATGTCGGAGGTGTATACATATTCAGTAAAATAGAAACTTCTTTTGGCGGTAAAGAACTAATCCAACATGTTCATTTATATATCGGCCAAACACATTCTTTTAAAGAAAGACTTGATAGCCATGAAAAATGGAATGATGCAATTGAACACGATGTGCAAATGATACTCCTGCTCCGTGAAAATGATAAGGATCGTCGTAAAAAGATAGAGGAAGATCTTATTGAAAAATATAATCCTATCCTCAATGCACTGTACTGCCACCGGAAATTTAGACCACTCTCTAATATAAGATTGTGCTACAATACAATCTATTTAAAAGGAGCATTCCGATGGCGAAACGAAGGAAATTCACTGCTAA
>PYJC01000072.1 GCA_003635255.1 Candidatus Poribacteria bacterium
CTGCGTGCGTTAAAACAAATGTGGTTGCTCCATCATCAGAGATTGACTGAATAATGTAATCGCAATCCTGCCACGGTCTAATTTGAAGAATATTAACGGAATTATTCTGATTGTAACCAGAACTTTTATACTCATAGTATCCGCCGTTCTTTTTTAGATCCCCTCTATTCTCATTTTTACTAACCCTTTCACAATCATGCTTTTTTATGAAATAGTTTTCCCACAACGGACTCCTTGATTGTGTTAACAGAACACTACTTATTTTGTAAAAGTCCTGTTCAGAGATAATTTGTTCTTCAATGGTTAAATTAATTAATTTATCCCTAATGCTTGCTACGCTATCCATCACGATTCTACTGCTATCTATATTTTCTAATATGAAACTTATCGTTTCATTTAATTCTTTCCGGTTCATAGCATTTAACATGTTCAACCTAAAGGAGATCAAACAAGCTCCTCTGGCTTTCTTCAGTTCTATTGGGTTCATGGCATTTTATATATTGTTCCAAAAATTCAAATTTTGTTAGCCAATATACACCGCCATTTGCACAAGAATTTCCACTCCAATCAACCGCTTTGATTCTGGATATTAAATCTTCTACTGGGATTTTTGACTTAAGGAAGTAGCCTCTATTGTTTGGTGTCGGCGTTTTTGTAATTCTGCTTGGAGAAGCACCGAATACAAATATGTCAAAATCATCTTTATTGGAGAATTTAAAATCATTCGTTTCCGTGTAGGCATTCGGATCAACTCTTAAATCTTTTCCTTCTGATTTATCAAAAACGAAGAAACTTGCAGGCACATGATATGCCGTCCCTTCCAGTGTAAAACAGTCCCTCCCTAATTCAGTGATGGAGACTATTCTCCAATCATAAGGCAGTATTTTTTGCCGTGTATGTTTTCTATAAACATTTGGTAAAATAAAAGCGATTGTTTGAACATTGCTAAATGAGAGGGTATGCGATATAAATTGTGAAGACAGCTTTTGATATTGACCAAACGGTGGATTTCCTATAACCAATACGCACTCGTACATTTCACTAATATTGTAATTGAACCAGTCACCTTTGATAATCTCATCATGTTGCGGATCAATATCAATTCCGATTTTGGTGTCATGTTCGATATTTTTGTAAAAAGCACCATCTCCGGCAGACGGTTCTATGACGCAATCGTATGCATAAGGTAGTTTGTTTACTTCATCTAAACACCTTTTGACGACTTCCTGTTTCGTGTAGAATTTATCCAGGATTCTATTGCGGCTTTTATATTCTTTTCTCCAAACGTGAGCCATTCTTGTATCTCCTTTACAGTTTTGTGTGAGGCTCCATTTTATTATTCCCTGTCTGCGCAAGTCCTGAAAACCAAGAAATGATAACACATTTGACATGCACTGTCAAGAGAAAATTAGGTATGGATTTTCGTACAGTAATATGCTACAATACCCGTCAAGAATGTTAACGACCGAAAGGAGAGAGCCATCATGGTTACGCGACAAGACATTCAAGCCACTTGCGACGACATCGTGCGCGAATTCGCACCACTACAGGTGATTCTGTTCGGCTCTTATGCTTATGGCACACCCACAGAAGAGTCGGATGTTGACTTGCTGGTCGTTATGGATATACCCGAATCGGAGACGCGTCGCCAGGCCGTGGAGATCGGGGAACGGATTCCAGACCGCTTTCGTATGGATTTGCTGGTGCGTTCACCGAAAGAAATTGCGTATCGAGTCTCCTATAACGACTGGTTTCTTCGTGAAATCACTGAAAGAGGCGAGGTGCTTTATAACGCCGGTGGGTTCCCTAAGAAACCTATGAAAAAGGAAAAGTGCTTTATGAATCCGTTGACACTGGAGTGGGCAGAAAAGGCTGAGGACGATTACGATACCGCGAAGCTGCTCCAACAGGTCCCGACCTCAAGCAGAGATATTATCTGTTTCCACGCGCAACAGTGTATCGAAAAATACTTAAAGGCATGGCTTCAGGAGGCGGATATTCCGTTTACGCGGACACACAATTTAGAAGCACTATTAAACCTAATTGTCCCGACTATCCCGACTTGGCAGGCGTGGCGGACTGACCTTTCAAAACTCTCCAGACACGCAGTGGATTTTCGCTATCCCGGAAAATCAGCGACTGCTGAGGACGCTGCGCATGCGATGCACATTTGCACTGAGGTGCGTCAAACCGTTCGAGCCGAACTGAAACTCCCTGAAGTAGAGACGCGAAATTAGAAGCGCGCAATAAGGAACTCACACCCTTTTTAGTCCGTCAATGCCACACAATATAAGTCGGCATCTGGAGCACCAACCCGATGAGACTCCAGACACATCCGAGTGTATAATCCCCCAAGATTAATCCCAGAAAAAACGGCACGGCTTGCCGATAGAGTTTCACGCCGCCAATCTTCAGCACAACCGCTTTCGCCAACCAACTCAGGAATATCGGAAACCACAAGCCACCCATCCCTGTCCCGCTCACGAGCACATAGCCACCCGGATGCAGAGGCCACCACAGAAACCGGATCTTCATAATCATCAGGAAGATCGTGAACAGGAAGCTGCTACCGATAACGCCGAGTTCCGGTCCGCTCGTCTCGCGCGGACTGACGAGCCACGTTTGTAGTCGGTTGAACGTCTCCCACCCCATATAGACGATCCAGCCGCGTGCTTTGCTTCCCGCCCCCATGTCATAAAGCACGTGTAGATATGCCCAGAACGTTATCAGGATACCGAACACAATCGCCAAGATCATCCCGATAAGCAATTGTCGGTACCCGATGCGACTCCGCTCTGCCAAACGGAACGCCTCCAATTCACTCGGTGTCGGATGCGCCCGGAAACAGCGGACAAACGGATAGAGGAACGTTAACCCTGTCAAGTTAGCCGCACCGAGACGGCGTGTTCCGAGGGCAAGCACCATCGTCCGTCCGGGATCGACGAAGATGAGTTGATGCAGTGGCGGACCAATTTCGGCACGGATGCGCGTGATACCGATGACCAAGGGGAAGTAGAATACAAAGAAAAGTCCGATTGCCCAAAACGTCATCCCCATCTGATAGCAAAAGAAAAAGAGGAACAGCATTCCGACAGTGAACAATCCCGCGGCAGTCCGATAGCGCATCGGTTCACGGGAATCATCAGGTGCGGCTTCGCCTCGGCGTTGTGCGATACCGAAAACTTTGCGAATAATGCGTCCGTAGTGTTTCCGCCCCATCCATAACGGGATACATCCGAACGCGATCCATGCACCCGTCTGCTGTTCGAGATGATAGATATTCCGCGCCCCGAACGCATCCGTTACAATCAACTGGAGACGACTGATGAGCCAGAAAAACCAACACGAGAACGAGAGATCCAGCGGTGTGAAGAACATCAACCCGATGCTAAATGGGTAGAAAGAGATATGGATCGGTCCCATCGCGCTCCACGGTCTTGAACTAAACTGCCCGATTGTTTTACCTTTGATCGGTAGCGCGGGTATATCGGGAAACAGATAGTTCAAGCCGTTCAGCAGTTCTGCGCTGCCCGCGAGTGCGAAACCGAGCCACATCCATGGTGAAGTAAAGAAACGTCTCGGGTTGCTTGTCAATGCCAACGGGAGTTGGACGATCGGGTAATTCAGGCGTTCGTTTTCCGTCCACTGCTTCCGAAGAAAAACTGTTACCGCCAGCAGGGTCAGCCAGAGCGCAATCACAAAACTCGACCACGCCAGCACCGGCGGTATCCACGCGTTTAGTGTAGTGGAGGTATAGAGTGTGGAGTCGCCGTTATAGAACCCGTCCAAGATGCGCGGGCTTTTAACTGCGATCCACGTCGGGATGTGATGTCCAAAAAGCGGAATCCATTCGTTCTCCGGCGATGCGAATTGGAAGGTGTGCGCGAGGACAGGGATAAGATAGCCCATCATTGTGTGTCCGCTGATCGTTGTCAGCATCACGACCATGACGTAGATGGTTTGCAGATCGGCTTGCGACATCGCCAGACGCGGCATGAATCTTTGGAGCAATAGGTTGACAAGCACGAAGACAAGGAGGGTAAAAACGGCGTTAAAGAACAGCGAGGCGATCGTCAACTGCGTCGAGTGCCACACCTCTGTCCCCATCAGGCACCAGTAACTATTAAAGGCGACAAGCACCAACCCAATCAGCAAAATATGCGGTTTGACGAGGTTCTTTTTCCCGTTTCCCTTAGTTTCCATTCCCGCTCCTGCTGATGTGCTGTAACGCCTTCTGTAACACCGCTGCGTTGCTGTATTTTTTCAGAGTCTCTTGTGCTGTAGCATCGTTGAAGTTCCGAATCTCGTCGCATAACAGTGGCAGTGCCCGCACAACGTTATCCACAATCGTGATGCTCGCCTGCTTTGCGGTGCGCGACATCGGGTTCAGATCGACGGTCACGACCCCCTTACCCATCTTTCGGAGTGCCTCACATCGGTCGCCGTCCTCAAGCGGCACGAAGACGACATCCGCTTTAAAGATGCCATCTGGATGCACGAACTTCCGGTTGGAGTCGATATAGGAGAGTTGCGCCTCGGTTGTCGGCATCAGCACATCAGGTGGGTCTCCCATTCCCTCTTTCGCTGGCGAGGTTTCTAACCTCGCCTTGTGCTTCAGTAGATGTTCCCGGATCTTCTCTTCCCTTCCCGTTTCCGTGTGAAAGATATTCACTTCAAGTGGCGCGTTGAGTCCTCGCCCCAATTCAATGAGTCCTTCTGGTGCCAACGCCGCCACATTCCCGTTGACAGAGATAACTGGGTGTTCCGCCGATAGGAGCATCGCCGCTGCAGCGTGGATTGCCTCAATCGCGAAGGGTTGTGTCGTCTCTCCGATAAGGTAATCAAACGCCTCCCCGCGTCCGTGCGCGATGAGTCCATGAATAGAAGTAATGCCTTGCTCCACGCCTGCAACAATTTTATCTCGGAGTGTCAATGAGAGGTATCGAGGATGTGTTTTCGGAACGTCGCTCAATTGCGTAGCACCTTAGCCCAAATTTGCGTGTATTATACCGCGTTTCAGGTAAGTTGGCAAGGAATGATGTGTGATGGAAGGTGTAAATGTTTTGGCAGCCGACAACTGAATACCTCAATGCCACACAATATACGTCGGTATCTCCAGCACCAGTCCGATCAGGCTCCAGAGACATCCGAGTGTGTAATCTCCTAAGATTAGCCCCAAAAAGAACGGGATCGCTTGTCGATAGAGTCTCACACCACCAATCTTTAGCACGATTGCTTTCGCCAACCAACCCAAAAAGATTGTAAACCACAACCTTCCCATTCCGGTGCCGCTGACTAACACGTAACCGGCAGGGTGTAGGGGCCACCACAAAAACCGGATCTTCATAATCATCAAGAATATCGTGAACAGAAAACTGCTACCGATAACCCCGAGTTCCGGTACGCCCGTCTCCCGTGGACTCACAAGCCACGTTTGTAGACGGTTAAACGTCTCCCATCCCATATAGACGATCCAGCCGCGCGCCTTGCTTGCCGCACCCATATCGTAGAGGACGTGCAGATACGCCCAAAACGTTATCAGGATACCGAATACAATCGCCAAGATCATCCCGATAAGGAGTTGTCGGTACCCGATGTTCGTCCGTTCTGCGAGACGGAACGCCTCCAATTCACTCGGTGTCGGATGCGCCCGGAAACAGCGGACAAACGGATAGAGAAACGTTAACCCCATCAGATTGCCTGTGCCTAAGCGGCGTGTGCCTAACGCCAATACCATTGTCCTTCCCGGATCGACAAGGATGAGTTGATGCAGCGGCGGCCCAATCTCAGCGCGAATACGCGTGATACCGAGAATCATCGGAAAGTAGAAAAGAAAAAAGAGTCCAATCGCCCAGAACGTCATCCCCATCTGAAAACAGAAGAAGAAAAGGAACATCAATCCTACGGTGAACAGTCCGGCAGCAGTGCGGTAACGCATCGGTTCACCGGAATCGTCAGGCGGTGGTTCGCCACGGCGTTGCGCGATACCGAATACCTTCCGAATAATGCGTCCATAGTGCCGTCGTCCCATCCACAATGGGATGCACCCGAACGCTATCCATGCCCCCGTCTGCTGTTCGAGGTTATAGATATTCCGCGCACCGAACATATCTGTCACGACCATCTGAAGGCGGGTCAGTAACCAGAAGAACCAGCAGGAAAACGACAGATCCAGCGGTGTGAAGAACATCAAACCGATACTAAACGGATAGAAGGAGATACGAATCGGTCCCATCGCACTCCACGGCTTTGAACTGAATTGTCCAAGCGATTTGTTTCTAATAGGTAGGGAAGGGATCTCTGGAAACAGGAAACTTAGTCCATTTAGCAGTTCTGCACTCCCTGCGAGTGCGAATCCGAGCCACATCCACGGCGATGTAAAGAAACGTTTCGGGTTGCTCGTCAATGCCAACGGGAGTTGGACAATCGGATAATTCAGACGTTCGTTTTCCGTCCACTGCTTTCGGAGAAAAATCGTTACCGCCAGTAGTGTCAGCCAGAGTGCGATGACGAAACTCGACCACGCCAGCACCGGTGGTATCCATGCGTTTAAAGTGGCGGAGGTATAAAGTGTCGAATCGCCGTTGTAGAACCCGTCTAAGATGCGTGGGCTTTTGACGGCGATCCAACTGGGGATACTGTTTCCAAAGAGCGATAGCCACTCATTTTCTGGCGATGCGAACTGAAACGTATGCGCGAGGACGGGGATGAGGTATCCCATCATGGTATGTCCGCTGATCGTTGATACCATCACGACCATGACATAGATGGTTTGCAGATCCGCTTGCGACATCGCCAGACGCGGGATAAATCGCTGGAACAGTAGGTTAACAAGCACGAAGACGAGAAGCGTGAAAACCGCATTAAAGAACAGCGAGGCGATCGTTAACTGCGTGGAGTGCCACACCTCTGTCCCCATCAGGCACCAGTAGCTATTAAAGGCGACAAGCACCAACCCAATCAGTAGAATATGCGGTTTAACAAGATTCCGGTTCCCGTTTCCGTTAGTTTCCATTCCCATTCCTGCTGAATCACAAGTTTTCGTCTATTATACAGTGTTTTAGGTAAGTTTTCAAGGAGTGATGTGTTGAAAGCCAGGACTATTTAGTTTTCGGTTTTTGTCGTTCAATTTTGACTCCTCAGGCCCGGTAGGTGCGGTGTTTTTGCTTGGGGTGTTTTTGCTTGGGTGTTTCTGCGTATTGCTTGGGTATTTCTGCGTATTTCCCTCCTAACCGCGCCGGATCGTTAAAAAATCCGCGAAATCCGATATTTTCTTAAAGCTGAATACTTCTGGGTTGAAAATCAGGGGTACAGTTCTCCCCAGTTCCGTAGGAACGCCATGTTTATAGAAAACTTTCATTATCTTCTTTAGCCCTGTAAGGGCGGCATGTGTATGGTACTTGATAGCCATAAGTGTCAATTTTAAAAAAATAGCCAGCGCGACCCCCGGGCCGGTAGGTTCGGTTTCCTAACCGAACCGGATTCTACGCGGAAACCTTGAAGACTTCAAAGCCCTCTTCAGTTCCGTATGAAGATTAAGAATTTAATCGGGTAATTCTAAGACGTGTGATAACAAGTAGATCGGTTCGTAGTAGTGCGATTCATCGCACGTTGCGTAGTGGCAATTACCCAATTTATTTGTTAAACCTCATTAGGGACGGCATCTGTGTAGAGGTGTTGGCTCCCCTGGACCCAAGCCCCAGAGGGGGTTTTTGATAGGGTGTTTCTGCAGCATTTGTAGAGCTAATATTCTCAAATGCCACGAAAAATCGCTAAATTGACATCTATGGTGCGGTTTCCTAACCGCACCGAATCTGTAAAAGAGACCTGAAACTCGAGAATTCTTTAAAACTAAATGACCCTAAAAACATTCTAAAAAATGCTTGACTTTGGTCAGAAGTTCTGGCAGAATAGGTGTATCTGCTCGACGAGAGCTGCAATCCAACACCTGATACAGTATCATAACAAAACCTTCAGGAGGCTTATGATGATGACGTTAAAACGAAGTCTGGCATTTAGTTTAGGACTCTTGTTTTTGGGACTCAATGCATTTGGCGACGTGTGGTACAGTGAGAATTTTGACAATTTCAAAGATGGTGACATCGCTGGGCAAGACGATTGGAAAACGGCAATGAACCAAAAAACTTGCCAAATTGGAAGCGAAGTAACGCGCGGGGACACCGGCAAAAGTATTCTGGTCACAGAAAACACAATGGTCACCAGAAGTTTTGACGGTACGCATGATGGAATTCAGTACACTTCACTATTCACACAGCGGGAAAAGGGCGCAGGCACAATGCTGTTTTATATCGGTGGAGATGCCCTCAAGTGGGGAGGGGCTGCCGTATTTAACATTAAACCGGATGCCACAATCCACGCACTCGACGGCACTGCAGGACAGCAAGTGGCGCAGGGAAAATTCGGTGAATGGCATCATCTCCGTATCGTGCTTGACTTTAAAGATAGAACTTATGACTTCTACGTCGATGACGAACAAGTCGCCGATGATTTCGGTTTTAGAGGCGAGGGCGGCAAAGGCGGCGTGAATCCGAGTTTAAGCTGGATCTTCTTCGGTTGGGACCACCCCACCGCGCTGACCAATTATATTGATGACATCGAAATGGGAGACGGCGAGGGCGAAACGGCTGGAAAACCCCAAGCAGTTTCCGCCTCAGACAAACTCGCCACCACCTGGGGAAAAATCAAACAACGATTATAGCATCTGTTCACGCGACGGTCAAAGCCTGTCAGTTAACAGTAGCAATTTGCAATCAACGTGAGTTTGAAAAAAGTAGGACTTACTCAATTTGCGTAAGTCCTGCCTAACTTACAAATTAAAGCAAGCCTATCTACTTGATGATCACCTCGACAGCAACTCCAAACCTCTATTCCTACCAATACTTCATGAATTCTATAAAAATAAATTTGCATTCCTAAATTCAATATGTTATCATATATAATGTAAACTAAAACAAAGTTTGAAAGCGCGCTGAAAGACCGGTTATCAATCATAAAGACCGATAATCTCGAAAATCATAGTTCAGACAATTAGCATCACGCATCCACAAAATGTTACACTTTTGAACAAATTATTTTTTTTTTCAAACGGAAGACCCACACCGAAAACGCCTCGAAAGCCAGACGACACGTAGGTTTATAGATACATACTTAAAACCTGAAATGTTACACTGGTGTAACATTTTAAGGCATCTACATCGGTCTACTTTGTCGTCCATTATTCACAAACTGCTGATAACTAATTGCTGATTGCCTAATAGAGTGTTACATTTTCCTTGGTAACATTTTTTTAAAAACGGAAATCACACAAAAAACGCCTCTGAGCCTATACAGTGACTGGATTTATGGCTCTAATCAAAAAGGCACCAAAAAACGAAAAAAGTTACCATTTGGTAACTTTTTTAAGGCAAAGTCATTTGTCATTTTGCCAAATAGACCATAATATTAACATGCGATTTTCGAGCGTATAAGGATAAGACGAATTGATTGATACCTCACCAAGCAATATCTGATAAGAATTATTTTCCGATTCGTTAACAATTAAAAGTAATGAGAAATGAGCAATGTTTGACAACTTGGCAGAACTCATTGAAAAAATATATCTCGGTGAAGATGCAACGATTGAGTTTAAAAAAGCACTGCCGCACAGAAATAGCCTTGCCGATGAAATCGCCGCTTTTGCCAATGCGAGAGGTGGCGTTATATTGATCGGCGTTGATGACAACGCGGAAATCGTCGGAGTTGACCGACAGGAACTGGATACAGCAGAAAAAACAGTCGTCGAAATATGTCAGGATAGCATTGACCCAATCGTTCTTATTTTTACAGAAAAACTGCGGATCGATGATAAAAACCTGTTAAAAATAGAGGTGCCGAGGAGCCTATTTGTTCATAAAACCTCTAACGGTTACTTCATTCGTCAAGGCAGCAGCAAAAGGGAGATGCCAACCGAACAGTTAGCACGATTGTTCCAAACCCGCTCACAAGCACGTATCATCGCTTTCGATGAACAGTTCATCCCGAACACAGATAAAAACACATTAAGGAAAGACCTTTACCAGCGATTTATCACAGAAGGTGCCACAGAAGACGAAATAGAAGATCTACTGCTTAAAAGACATCTGCTCGTCAAGGAGGGTCAGGAGATCCGCGCCTCTGTAGCGGGTGTCCTGATGTGTTACGAGAAACCCGATGACTACCTTTACAACAGTTTTATTCAAGCGGTTGTGTATAGTGGGAAAGAAAAGGATGCCGACCACCAGATTGATTCTCAGGATTTTACGGGACCATTAGACCAACAGATCATCCAAACGATGCGATTTGCCAAAAGATATAACGCCGTTGCTGCACGGAAAGATGTTGGCAGAGTAGATCTACCGCAATACAGTATGCGTGCCATTTTTGAGGCTATCGTTAACGCCGTTGTGCATAGAGATTATTCAAAAACAGGCTCCAAAATTCGGTTTTTTATGTTTGACGATCGGATCGAACTTTATTCACCAGGAGCATTAGCAAACACGGTGACGGTAGATAATCTACGCTACAGCCAAGCCACACGTAATGAACTCCTCGCCCGATTACTTTCGGAAATCACGCTGGATGATGATTTGAGGAAACAGGTGGTTCGCCGCCACTTCTTAGAACGCAGAGGTGAAGGTGTTGGTATCATTCTAAACGATAGTGAAGAATTGAGCGGAAAAACACCTATCTATGAACTCTTTGACGAAGAATTACGCCTAACAATTTTTGCATCAAGATCCATCTGGGAAGTCCCGAAATAAAAAAACATGCCTACACACGCGTTCAAAATCACAACCATCGAAAGTCAGCTCTACGAATGGGACAAGCCACCCATCTGGAACGGCATGCACGTCTATGATAAAGGCAGACTCCATCTGGTCAAAGTGACTGCCAAAAATAGAACAGAAGAACTCGTCGGATACGGCTTCAACGGCGGAACCGCTGCAACCCGTCCACTCTCTATATTCCCAAAGTTCGTAGATCTATTCCGTCCCACCTTGATTGGACACGACGTAACGGATACGGCGTATGTCTCGCGATTAGCCGAAAACTACAAAATCTATGGACCCGGTGGCTATCACACACAAGTACTCGCAGCGATAAATCAAGCCTGCTGGGATATCCGCGGGAAAATAGAAGGCAAATCCGTTCACGCCATACTTGGCGGTACACAGCAACGCATCCGCACCTACATCGCTGGCGGCTACTACGGTAGAGGCAAGGGATTCGATGAACTCCGTGAAGAGATGGCGCGCAATATTAACGAATTCAACGCCACAGCAGTCAAGATGAAAATTGGAGACCCCGATGCCGGTCTTGAAACAGACATCAAACGGATTGAAGTGGTCCGAGAAACGGTCGGACCCGATATTACCGTCATGGTAGATGCGAACTGTGCATGGTCGGTCGAAAAGGCAACGGAGTGCCTTCCCACACTTCAGGCGAACGACATCTTCTGGTTTGAAGAGCCAATTCATAGCCACGATTATAGGGGACATAAGACATTACGGGAAATAGCACAAGATTACGGCATACAGATTGCTACTGGCGAAAACGGATACGGACGACACTATTTTCAGACACTCATTGATTATGAAGGGGCGGATGTATTCAACTTGGATGTCGCCATCCTTCCCGGCTACGATCCAGCGATGCAGGTCGTAGAAGAAGCATTGACAGCCAATAAATTAATAGCACCGCACGGCGCGCAAGAATTACAAATCCATATCGCTGCAAGTCGAGACAACGGTCTGATGTTAGAATACTATCCACCCGCTGTCGATCCGTTACGTGGCGAAATGTTCCTCCCGCAGATGGTTTTAGATACTGATGGATACGTGACGGTCCCATCTCGTCCCGGCATCGGTTTTCAGCCGAATTGGGAGTTGCTAAAGCATCACCGCGTGTGATAACAAAACTGGAGGAGCATGCTCTGAATCTTAACCTTTTCTATACATTCTCACTGCCCGGGGACAGAAAAAAGAAATGTGTCACTGAATCTCAACCCTTTTCGTTAAGTATCAATGGACGTAGCACTGCAAAAATCTATGTGCCGACACATAAGATGCGCCTACCATCGTGGTGAAACGCATCTCTAAAAGGAGACCTTTTTATATGCAAAAAACTGCTGAAGAATATCAGAAAGACCTACTTTGGCAGACAGCACTTGAAACCTTCTACCGCGTTGCTTACGCTGAAAGTCTCATGACCTCAGTGCTTCAGATTTGGAGACCGGTAGATGGGTTCATTAAGACCATCGTGACTATTACAACCATCGGTTCAGTCATGATAGGATGGATGTTATGGGGAACACCAACAGGCAAACTAACATGGCTGATTATAGCTGGATGCGCTGCATTCTTAGCACTTTTGCACATTATCCTTAAAATTTCAGATCGTATAGCCGATTTGAGTCATAATGCACAATACTTCAAGAGCTTACGCCTCAATTTGGAACGGTTCATCTATGACATGGAAGTGAATCCTGATTTTCCGCTGGAGCCATTCAAAACCACATTTGAACAGTATCGAGAATGGTTATTGGTCGGTTCGCAAATGCTAAAGGAAGATTTCCTTTTGACGCGCAACCGCCGCCAGAAGGTTCAAGAAAAGTTGAATCAACAGATGGGAGATATGATTGTATGAAAGAACAACCCATTGAAACCAGAGAAAACGGTGTTGAGCATTCGGTAGGCCAGCGGCCCATACATGCGACTTATGAGCCGCCGCGACCGCTTCCCGAGTTCCGTGCCCGCCCGAAATTAAGTCAACTACAACCCACTACGAAAAAACAAGCCCCAGCATCAATGACAGTGAAGTCAGAACAGAACATTTCAACAGAGGTGGCAGTTGACTCAGGATCCACAGCACCCAAGAAAAGTAGTTGACCTAATTTACGAATGCTGCTAAAATTCTCCTCAAATTTAAGCATTCGGAGGTTAAAAAACTATGAGACAAGTTTATTTGGTTTTACTTATCAGTACATTTGTCATCATTTCTGCGTTTGCAGGAATCCCGAAAGATAAGGATATCCTGCTGTGGATTGGTGAAGGCAGCGGAAACAAAGCAGTTGATGGCACAGGAAACGGGAAGGATGGCACATTTGGCGGATCGGCGAAATGGGTTCCCGGACAAGGTAAATATGGTGCCGGCATCGCACTCAGAGGCAAGGAAACCTATCTCGAAGTACCCAAAGTTATTACAGAAGCAGGAAGTCTGCTATTTTGGTTCAAACCCGATTGGGATGGCAAAGATGACGACGACTATCGGCTTTTTGATGCAAGTCTTGGCGGTATCTACTTCTTCGTAGGAAAAGGATCTGCACACCCGGACATCACACCCGCAGAATTCGGGTTCTATTTTGAAGCAGCAGACGACGGCGACTGGCAAGATGTCGAATTCGACCCAACAGGTATCATCAAAAAAGAGGAATGGTTCCATTGTGCCGTCACATGGGATTTCACTGGCGAACCCCCGTTTGTCTATATTGATGGTAAAGAGCAAGCAACGAGCCGCAAGATTGGTGGAGGCTTCCCAGCACTTCACGAAAAACCGAGATTCGGTTGGGAAACCGTTCAGTATATCGCGCTGACCAACGGCGCAGACGGCATTATCGACGAAATCTCATTTTGGGCACGCGCCTTAGAGGAAAACGAGATTAAGGACATGATGGCGGTCAGTTTGGATGTCGAAGCAGTCGGAAAACTTGCTGTCACCTGGGGTCAATTGAAAACAACACCATAAATCCACCGCATTTCGAGATACAACTGTTCAAACCGTGATTTCCTAAGTCTGGCGATAGAAGTCGCCAGACTTTTTTATTTCTCTTCTGTGCTGTCTTAGAATCCTGAGCAGGTATAAAAGGTCACAAAAGCGGTGCTGATGTTTTTCCAAAGACTTGTGGGAGCCAGAGACTCAACTCCGGCACATAAGTCACCAGCACAAGTGCCACCAATAACAGCGCGATAAATAGCAAAACTGAGCGGTAAAGCATCACAACAGACCGATCAAATTTCATACTGGAGATGAACAGATTCATTCCTATCGGTGGCGTTAAATACCCGATTTCGAGATTGGTCAGCACAATGATGCCGAGATGCGCCTTGTCAATCCCAAATTGTTCAGCGATAGGCAGTAGCAACGGCACTACGATGATCACCGCTGAAAAAATGTCCATCAAACACCCAACGATAAGCAGGAAAATGTTGAGTCCGATGAGCGTAATGACGCGGCTCTCTGTTGTTGATTGAATCCAGTCGAGGATAATTGTGGGCACATCCAGCGTAATGAGGTAGTTTGTCAATCCTAAAGCAATACCAAGGATAATCAGAATCGCACCGACAAGCAACGTACTCTCTTTGACAATACGGGGCAACATCTTCAGCGAAATCGATCGATGAATCACGATCTCTACGATACAGGCATAGATGGCAGTTAAAGCAGCCGCCTCATCCAATGTAACCACACCCGACAGAATACCACCTAATACGATAAACGGCAGCAGGAGTTCCCACTTCGCTTCCCAGAGTGTTTTCAGGAAAACCGTCAAATCAAACGGTGTCGTCTCAGTCTTTTTGATAACACTCCAGCCAGAACAATAGACGCTCAGAACACCGAGAATAAGCAATCCGGGGATAATACCGGCGAGAAACATTCTGTCAATCGGAACTTGAGCAATGATGGCGTAGAGAATGAGCGGAACACTCGGCGGAAACAGCAGGCCGATGCTCCCAGAAGCCGTTATCAAGCCAAGCGAAAACTTTTCGTTATAAGTCTGCCGCAGGATCGGATAGACCAATCCACCCAGAGCGATAATCGTTACACCGGATGCCCCTGTGAAAGTCGTAAAGAACGCACAAGTACCCAAAACAACCACAGCGATGCCACCGGGCAACCAGCCAACACTCGCACGCGCAAATGCAACCAACCGCTGCGGTGCCTTTCCTTCAGCGATGATATAACCAGCAAAAGTGAAAAGTGGGATAATCAGAATTGTCGAATTCCGGGTGAGTCGATTGAAATCAATCAGAATTGTCGAAATCGGTTCGCCTGCCATAGCGTAGCCAATAATCGAAGCACCACCCAATAAAACAAAAAGTGCCCCACCGAGAAGCGCGAATCCGACCAATCCGATGCCAATTAGCAATCCCATTACTCCGATTCTCCTTCGGCAGTATCAGGTGTATACACACCACTTGTGAAATGGATGCCAATTTGCAACACCACATGGATGCCGATGAGAACAAAACCGTACGGAATAATCGTCTTCGCCCACCACAACGGGACACTCCCTATCAATATCGCCTCGCTCAACTTCTCATCTTCAATAAAGAGAAACCCATAATACGCCAAAATCCCGACAACGACCAAAGCGATACAGTCAATAACAAGATTAGTCCAACGCGTGATGCTTCCCGGCAGAATTCGACTCAGGACATCAATACTTATATGTCGTCTCTCACAGGTAGCGAGCGCTGCACCAAAGAAGCAGAGCCAGAGCGTCAAGTGCTGAAGCATTATGTCGCTCCATAATAGACTCGCACTGAACACATACCGCATGACGATTTTGAGTATCGCAAGTCCAAGCAACATCGCGACAATGAGACACAACGCACCGGTCTCAATTTTACCGAGGAAAGTATTAGCCTTTCGCAGGAAAGCATTACCCATAGGGTTTTCTTTAGGGATTTGCATCTATTTCTCCGGTGCTAATACCTGAATCCCAGCAGAAGGCAGAACAGCGACTTTCGCCTGAGACGGCAATCTCTCGGCAAACAACGCAATCAACTGATCGAGATCTCTAAAGAGGAGCGCACCCGGATGTTTTTTGTAAAAATCATCCACTAAAAAGTGTTCTGACCAGACGTGCAGTTGATCTTGCGTTCCGAGTTGTGGAGACGGGAGTTCAGATTGTGTCCTCTCTGCTCTCTGTTGTAAAAAACGTGCGTAATCAATCTCCTCAAACAGTCCGTGGTAACAGATACCGTCTGACGCAGGATTGAGTGCCATTTTATACGCTTTCTCAAAATAACGCGTCGCCCACAACGCTTTACCCGTTTGGATCGGATCGCTATCAAGCGGATAACAATTCAGTACAACGAGGTCGGTCTCTTTTCGACTCACTTCTGGGATCTCTGTGCCGTAAGTGTCTAATGCGAAGTACGCGCCCTTACGGTGCGCCTGCACAAAATCGCCTACGAACAATCCACAGATTTCACGACGACTGTTAAGTACCGTGTTCACAATCACATCAAGTTCAAGGACACCTGCCACTTCCTCAGCGAAATCGCGATGATCGGGTTCACTGCCCTTTCTTTCTATAACAGCATGTCCGCGTCCGGGTGAGAAAGTATGGAAATAGAACATTGTGGCGAAACCGGCGATTCCCGGCACAACCAATTTCGCGCCACCACCGAAACCGACGGATCCATGTGGATAGATACCGCCAAGACAGATTTTGAAATCCGCATCAGCAATAACACGATTCAGATAGATAGGCATCCCGTTACGAAGATTTCCCAATGCACGCAGATCCCCGCTCATAAAGTCATGGCTCGTTGCCTCATATTCAGCGGCGACATCCGCACCTATCTTCTTCGCCACCTCTTCATCCGTGAGCGGTCGGTGGGAACCACCGCCAACAACAAAGCGGATTTCGGATTTCGGGACACCCGCCGATGCCAACTCACGCAGAAGATACGGAATAACTTTCGCTGCAGGTGTCGGACGGCTCAAGTCATCAACGACGATACCCGCACTCTTTTTCCCCTTCGCGAGGTCCGAAATACGAGACGTGCCAATCGGTTCGGCAAATGCTTTTTCAATTTGTGTATCCGAAAGCACGGGAGCATCTTTCGGTCCGAGAACCTCCACTTCCCAGCCGGTCGGAAAATTCAAAGTCAGTTCCTCATCCCCGTACCAAGCACGAGAGTAAACTGTAGCAGTGTTATCCATAATCATCCTCCATCTCATAGAAAGGTTTTTAATCCCGATGTTGTTAGGCTAATATCTGAATTCCGGCTGCTGGCAAGACACCGACGCGTGCGTGTTCTGGAAGTTTCTCTGCAAAAAGATGAATCACTTGTTTAAGGTTGCGAAAGAGGCGTGCAGCTGGGTATTCTTTGTGGAATTCATCTGCACCAAAGTGCTCAGACCAGACGTGTAGTTGGCTTCGGGGTCCGATTTGCGGCACTGGTGGTTCAATCGGAATCTGTTCGGCGCGCTGCTGGAGATAGCGCGGATAATCCAGTCTATCGTACAGACCGTGGTAGCAGCTGCCATCACTGGCAGGGTAGAGTGCCAATGTATAGGCGTTCTGAAAATAACTAAAAGCTGCCAGTGCCTTATCCAGTTGGATTGCATCAGAATCGAGCGGATAGCAGTTTGCCACAATCAAATCAGTCGCTTTTTCACTCGTTTCGGATATCGGTGTGCTATAAGTCTCCAAAGCGAAACGCGCGCCTGCACGATGCGCTTTTACAAAGTCCCCTAAGAATACTCCAGAGATCTCACGATGGGTATTCAGGGTCATGTTTACAATAGCATCAAGTCCGAGAATTTTTGCTGCCAGCTCAGCACAAGCGCGTCGGTCGGGTTCATCGCCCTCTTCTCCCTCAATAATTGCTGGGCCGCGGCTTGATGAGTAGGTATGAAAGTAAAATATTGTCGCGAATCCTGAGACACCGGGGACAATCAACTTTGCCCCCCCAGTAAAACCGACAGAACTGTGCGGATAAATACCGCCGACACAGATTTTAAAATCCGCATCCGCAACAATACGGTTAATATAAATAGGCATCCCGTTATCAAGGCTACCGAGGGCGCGTAGATCACCACTCAGGAAATCATGGTTCGTTGCTTCGTATTCAGCCGCTACACCTGTTCCAATCTTTGCCGCGATCTCTTGATCGGTCAAGGGGCGGTGGGAGCCGGGCCCAATAACAAATCGGATTTCGGATTTCGGGACACCCGCCGATGCCAACTCACGCAGCAAAAACGGGATAACCTTATATGCAGGCGTCGGGCGGCTCAGGTCGTCTACAACAATAACAGCACTCTTTTTCCCCTTCGCGAGGTACGAAATACGGGGCGTGCCGATCGGTTCAGCAAACGCCTTTTCAATTTGTGCATCAGAAAGCGCAGGCGCGTCTTTAGGACCCAATACTTCGACTTCCCAACCTGTCGGAAAATTCAAAGTCAGTTCCTCATCCCCATACCAAGCACGGGAACGGACAGTGGCTGCGTTGTTCATTATTTCTCATCTCCTTCCATATCTTCATCCTCGCACTGATAAGAAAGCACCGCCGCGATGAATTCACGGAAAAACGGATGCGGCATCAGTGGTTTGGATTGAAATTCAGGGTGGAATTGCGAACCTACCATCCACGGGTGATCAATTACTTCGGCAATCTCAACGAGGCTTTCATCCGGCGATAACCCACTAAAACAGAGTCCCGCCGATTCTAATTCGGAGCGATATAGGTTATTTAATTCGTAGCGATGTCGATGCCGCTCCAGAATGATAGGCTGCTGGTAAGCAGTATAACTTTTGGTATTTTCTTTCAAAACACACGGATAGTGTCCGAGTCGCATTGTCGCACCGAGGTCAGCAATTGAACGTTGTTCATGCATTAAATCTATAACCGGATAAGGTGTATTCTCGTCGACTTCTGTGCTATTTGCCTTTTCCATATTCGCTACGTGCCGAGCAAACTCAATCACGAGACACTGCATACCGAGACATAACCCCAAATACGGAATTCTGTTTTCACGGGCATAGCGCACGGCAACCAACATCCCTTCAATCCCTCGATAGCCAAAACCACCGGGAACGAGTATGCCGTCAATATTTTCAAAAACAGAATCAAGGTTCGGATGTTCCGTGAGCGACTCCGCTTCTATCCACTCAATTTCAACAGCAGCTTCGTTGGCAATTCCGCCGTGTTTGAGGGCTTCCTGTACACTGATATAGGCATCATTGCCGGTCGTATATTTTCCGACAATCGCAATTCGAGCCTGCTGCTTTGGGTTTTTCAGCTTTTCGACCATTGCCGCCCATTCGGCATCCATCGGGGCGCGTGCTTCAAGTCCAAGTTTCTTTGAAACGAGATGTCCCATCCCTTGGCGTTCAAAATTAAGCGGGATTTCATCAACGCATTTTGTGTCCAACCCTTCAAAAATACATTCTTCAGAGATACCACAGAGGAGCGCGATCTTCCGACGGAATGCTTCCTCCAGCGTCTGACTGGTGCGACAGAGCAAGACATCGGGTAGGACACCCAATTCTTGAAGTTTGCGAATGCTGTGCTGTGTCGGTTTGCTCTTACTTTCGCCATTCGGTAAGGTATAAATGAGCGACACATGCAGGAACATCGCATTCTCGCGTCCAACCTCAACCGCTATCTGTCGGATGGCTTCAACGAACGGCGGCATCTCGAAGTCACCGATGGTTCCACCTATCTCAGTAATGACGATTTCAGCTTCGTTATCCTCACCAATCTGGTAGACACGACGCTTAATCTCATCAGTAATATGTGGAATTAGCTGCACCGTTTCACCAAGATAGTCGCCTCGCCGTTCCTTCTCAATCACTTCTTTATAAACAGAACCTGTCGTAAAGTTAGAATACTTGTTCAGATCAATGCCGAGGAACCGTTCATAATTCCCAAGGTCAAGATCGGTCTCCGCGCCATCACGCGTAACGAAAACCTCGCCATGCTGAAACGGATTCATTACCCCCGCATCCACATTGAGGTACGGGTCAATTTTGACGACAATCACCTTAAACCCGCGATTGATAAGCAATCTGCCAAGGGACGCAGTTGTAATACCTTTACCGATACCTGAGATAACACCACCCGTCACGAAAATGTATTTTGTCATGAAAATTTCCTTATAAAGCCTCCAAAATCTGTTTTACCCGTTCCAAGTCAGCAGGAACATCAACGCCAATCAGTGGCGTATCCGTTTCAACGACATGAATAGGCACATCATTTTCCAAAAAGCGTAACTGTTCTAAACCCTCCGCCAGTTCATACGGTGTTCTGTCCCACCTTGTAAAAGCGAGGAGCTGCGCCCGCCGGTAAGCGTACAACCCGACATGCCGATATACAGGAAATTTGTGTAGTTCAGTTTCAGTGATTTTACCAGGGATAGAGGCACGCGAAAAGTATAACGCATCACCATGAAGGTCTGTAACGACTTTTACAACGTTAATATCCCGGTAATCTACAACAGTTTTAACGCGCTGTTTTAATGTACAAACCTGCACCTCTGGTTTGTCGAGGATGGGTCGGAGCATCAGGTCTATCTGTGCAGGTTTAAGTAACGGCTCGTCGCCCTGAATATTGGCGACAATATCACAGTTCAGTCCCTCTGCAACAACAGCGACGCGTTCGGTACCAGTCTCGCATTCGCCGGTCATCTGAACGTTCCCGCCGAATCTGGTTACAGCATCGTAAATCCCCTGGTCGTCGGTGGCGACAATCACTTCGTCCAGTGTTTCTGCGCGACAGGCACTTTCATAGACATGTTGCACCATCGGCTTCCCGAGAAGATCCACCAACGGCTTGCCCTCAAAACGACTGGAGGCGTAGCGAGCCGGAATAATTCCTACACTTTGCAACCTCATGCCCCCTCAGAATACCTTAAATTTTTATTTATATTCCAAATCAGTTTAACGCAAAGTGAAGTTAAAATCAAACAAATTTTCGATTTTCGTTGCAGACACTAATAGAAAAGTGGTAAACTTTAATAGAAGTGAGTCGTTTTAGTTCAATAACGGATAAATAGTTTCTCATAGGAGATTTTGGCATGAAACGTAACTTAAGGTCTATAATATCGGATTGTAAGCGCGCCCCTTATCTGGTGTACTTACTTCTCATAGGGGCACTTTGTCTACATTCAATGGATTTCGCATCCGCTGAGCCCTTAGACCCGGATTTAGTACTATATTTTGATTATGAAGACTTTAAGGGTGATACCGTCCTCGAAAAATCTGGACGTGGCTACGATGGGGCAATCAATGGAAAGGTCACGCAGTCCAAAGACGGGAAATTCGGCAGCGCAGCCCATTTCGTCCTTGGCAGTTTCCTTGACTTAGATGGTCCCAATATCAAGCCTGATGACATTCCTACTGAAGGCATGAGCGTCGTCGCCTGGATTAACGTTGAAGCTATCGCTGATATGGCAATCTTCAACGCACGCGCAGCGGATAATACTTGGCTTGTACACCCTGAAGCACGCGGGAGTGGTAAATATCGTTGGCTCAATCGGAGCCCCGGTAGTACAATATTCGATATTCGCGCTGGCGATAATAAAGATAATGAATGGCAGCATTACGCTGGCACATTCAGCCGTGCCGAAGGGTTAGCCGTACTTTATATCAACGGTAAAAATGTTGGTGAAGAAAAGGCGCGCGTCCCGACACCGATCGCAGGCGATTGGGATCAGGGGGCACGTGTCGGCTATAACATCGACGACAACCGTCCTTTCGCCGGACTAATGGATGACCTTAACGTCTGGAAACGTGGGCTTACTGAAGAAGAAGTCAATATAATTATGAGCGAGGGAGTCGACGCGTTTCTTGCTGTCGAAGCACAAGGAAAACTCGCAACGACTTGGGGAAAACTCAAAGCATCAAAGTAAAAGGATGGTTCATCTAAAGGAGGATTAAAAGATGAAACGACATCTTATACTAACCCCTTATCTGATGTGCTTACTTCTCATAAGCACACTCTGTCTCCTTACAGCAGAAATGCAGGACGTATCCGCTGAGGCTTTAGATCCGGATTTGGTCGTATATTTCGACTACGAAGATTTCAAGGGAAAGACCGTCTTTGAAAAATCCGGACGGGGGTACGACGGTGAGATCAACGGGGATATCACACAATCTGATGACGGGAAGTTCGGAAAAGCCGGTCATTTTGAAGCCAACAGCTTCCTCGATTTAGATGGAGCCAATGTTGATCCTGATGATATTCCTACCGAGGGCATGAGTGTCGTCGCATGGATTAACGTTGAAGCCATATCCGATATGGCGATTTTCAACGCACGCGCAGCCGATGGCACATGGCTTGTACACCCAGAAGCTCGTGGCGATGGAAACTATCGTTGGCTCAATCGGGGACCTAACCCCGGTCGGACAATATTTGATATCCGCGCTGGCGAAAACAAAGCCAATCAATGGCAGCATTACGCCGGCACCTACAGTCGCGCCGACGCAAAAGCCGTGCTCTACATCAACGGCAAACAAGTCGGTGAAGAAGCGGCTCGCCTCGACACACCTATCGCAGACAACTGGGGCCAAGGCGCACGGGTCGGCTTCAACATCGACAACAAGCGGCCTTTCACCGGACTGATGGACGAACTCAACGTCTGGAAACGTGGCTTAACAGAAGAAGAAGTCAATATGATTATGAGTGACGGGGTCGACGCGTTTCTCGCTGTAGAAGCACAAGGCAAACTCGCAACGACCTGGGGTAAACTCAAGGCATCTAAATAAAGGAATGGTTTATCTAAAGGAGAAAACAATGAAACGAAATCTTATACGAACCCATTATCTAATGTGCTTATTTCTTATAGGTGCGCTCTGTCTGCTTACGGCAGAAATGCAGGACGCATCCGCGCAAATTTTAGATCCGGATTTGGTCCTGTACTTTGACTACGAAGACTTCGATGGAAATACCGTCCTTGAAAAATCTGGACGCGGTTACGATGGCGAAATTAATGGCGATGTCACACAATCCAACGATGGGAAATTCGGCAAAGCCGCCCATTTCGCCGCCAACAGTTTCCTCGATTTAGACGGTCCCAATGTTAAGGCTGAGGATATTCCAACCGAAGGCATGAGTCTCCTCGCGTGGATTAACGTTGAATCCGTATCCGATATGGCACTTTTCAACGCACGCGCAACCGATGGCACATGGCTTGTACACCCAGAAGCTCGTGGCGACGGAAACTATCGTTGGCTCAATCGGGGTCCTAACCCCGGTCGGACGATCTTTGATATCCGCGCTGGCGAAAACAAAGCCAATCAATGGCAACATTACGCTGGCACGTTCAGTTACGCAGACGGATTAGCCGTGCTCTACATCAACGGTGAAAAGGTCGGTGAAGAAAAGTCCCGCCTTGACACGCTTATCGCAGACAATTGGGGGCAGGGCGCGCGCGTCGGTTTCAACATCGACGACAAACGTCCTTTCACCGGACTGATGGATGACTTTAACCTCTGGAAACGCGGTTTGTCAGAGGAAGAAGTCCTTGACATCATGAACAACGGGCTTGGCGCAACGCTCACCGCAGTAGAAGCACAAGGCAAACTCGCTACGACTTGGGGCAAGCTCAAAGCAAACTAACAAAAATGGGAAGGATTCAAACCTTTTCCGGTAGGCGCGCTGCATCAGCGCGCCTATCAAATTCGCGTAAGTCTTGAGGAAAGGCAGGAACGGGTTATGGATCGGATGGCTTGGACGGTGGATCCGCTTCCGGCGCATCTGGTTCCGTGGTAGTCTCTGAAGCCGAAAACGTGTTGAGTAACTCGGCACGATAATCCGCTTGTAAAAGCAATTCCTTATTGGCGCGGATACTCGCTTCATGGAACCAATAGACTTTGCAGCGTCGATAGTAACATTGTAAGTGTCCAGCGTTGACTGCCCATCTGAGAACTTCAGATGAAATATCGAGTATCGCTGCCGATTCCTCTAAACTATACTCAACCACGGCATTGCGTATTTGCATCTTTTCATCTAATTTTACGGTTTGGAAACCCAAGTCTTTAGACTTGGGAGGAAAATCGCCCTCGTGAATTAGACCATGGGTCTAAGGTTGGAAAAACACACATTCTATAGAATGTTGCAGTGCCTTAACATAATGAATACCAGATAGAATTGTCAACGCACTACAACCGCATGAATGTTGGTAGACTCCCTTTCGGGTTGTATGTTTCCCCATCCAGATCACAACACCCACGCTACCTGGGACTTGGGGAGCATCCTTAGACATATCCTAACCAACAGGATATATCGTTTGACAGACATGTTAGAGCTACCACACTCTGGTGTTGCGATATTTTACTGTAGAAAACTGTTTAACTTGTGGCGTGGACGCTTGGTATGCGCTTCTCACAAGCCCAAGTCTTTAGGCTTGGGTAGTTGACCTCCAATTTGCTATTGCAAGGCAGGATTTCGTGCCTCTCGAAATTATAAGAGATTCAACATCATAGGTCAAGCGGAATTTTATAATGCAGTATAGGTATGTTAGTTACGTCTTCGCAAGATACTTTAAACCGTGGTTTATATGCAGCCTAATCCTCTGTAGTTTTATAACAGGCTTAGATGTAGCTGCTGAAAACTTCTTATCGCGCTGGGATCAAACACTTTTTGATCGTATCTACGATGCACCACCACGCCAGCAACCGACGTGGACAGTTATGGAAAGGATCTCAGATTTTGGGGACTATCGGGCAGTAATGGGAGCATCAGCTCTGCTCATGGCGTACGGAAATGACGCACACCGGGAAACCGGAAAACTTTTATTTTCCGCGTATATGAGTGCAGGGGTTATAACGTATGGCATGAAAAGACTGGTGGGGAGAAAGCGACCCCTCGATACAACATTGGGAAATCCGTCCTTACCGTCAGGGCATGCCTCGATTGTGTTCAGTGCTGCCACGATTTTAGGATATCGATATCCAAAGTTACGAATTCCACTCTATATCGGCGCTGGACTCGTTAGTTTTTCGCGCGTCTATTTAGGACGGCATTATACTTCAGATGTTGTCGTCGGTGCAGCAATCGGCACTGCAACAGGGATACTCGTTTGGCATAACCGTGTTACGTTGTTAAAATGGGAGTTTTAATGTTTTCAAACGATAGTGAGGTTGGGAGACCTCCGCTATCAAGAGACTTTTATGTTCACCACAAATGGTACTGAAACTAAAATCCTTGACAATAAAATTCGCGATGCGTAAAATATAATTACACAGGAGGGTGAGAATCATGACTTATCGGAAAAATCACAGATTCTTCAAGGCTCAGAGTCTGTATAGAATCGGTTTGCTTCTTCTAACCGGAGCACTGTTGGCAGGATGTGCCGCCGCACCACAACCCTCAATCGATGTCTACATGGAGCCTATTGCAGAACGTTTTAACGCTCAGATTGATCCAGAGACAGGTGCAGCGACTGTTGTGAAAAAGGGAGTTGCCGTTACCATCAAACCGATTGATGAAATTGAACTGTTTGAACTCACCGACGATCCGAAAGCGAACCCCTACCTCATTGTCGAGAGAAATGGGGCTGTTGAGCCTATCTACACAGTGTTTGAAATTGTAGTCCATAACCGCGACAATCGCCGCGTCGTTTTTGATGACACAGCAGTGCTAATGGATGCAAACGGCGTGCAATACGCCAATCTACCGAACGATTACTTTGATGAACTCTACGACAATGTGAATCTTGGACATCGTAATCCTTGGGGTGGGGTTTATCCTTATGCGCATACTGTTTACCCCGCCTACTACGGTTACTACCAATCCTATGTCGATGCTGAGGCATTAGAGTGGGGGCGTGTTGTGATAGAGGATAGTATCCTTGAAAGCGGCAAGTTGTTCTCCGGCGCGAAACGGAGCGGCTTCTTAATCTTCGATCGGCTTGAGAGTGATGCTACCGACCTCAGAATCGTTGTGCCGGGTGTTCGGATCGTCCATTCAAACGGCAAAGAGGATAAATTAGAATTTAAAATTGACTTTAGGCAAGTTTTGCCGTAAAATAATCATAATCCGAGTTGCTACTTTTTTATAAACATAACCGCCTTACGGGGTGTGCAAGTACGCTTTCCCCTGAAAACGCATGCGCAAACGTCTATAATCTATTGGATAGCAACTTGGGTTAATCGTAATCTTAACAACTTGATTCGGATTGATAGCATACAAGATTTGTCAGAAAACAAGGGAGCATATACAAGATGAAAAATTGGCTTATAGGATTGTTGATAGTCGGGGTTGTATCCATTTTAGGATGCAGTAATCAGCCAGAGGTAAGAGTCGCTGTAGCGGGGCCATTTACAGGCAATGCCGCAGCTTTCGGAGAGATGATTAAACGGGGGGCCGAACTCAGGGCAAAACACGTCAATGATGCTGGCGGCATCAACGGCATGAAGTTGACACTCGTTCCCGGAGATGATACCGGGACTGAAAAAGAAGCGATATCTGTTGCTACGCGCTTCGCCACTGACCGACGCATCCTTGCCGTTGTTGGGCACTTTAACAGCGCGTGTTCCTTAGCAGGGAAACCCATTTACGCAAAGAACGGGATCGTTGAATTATCTCCAGGCTCAACAAATGTAAGCGTCTGTGAAGGAAGCGATTGGACTTTTCGAAATTTGTATCGAGATGATTTTCAGGGGGAGTTCATCGCTAAATATATTAACGACTACATGAAAGAGTTTCAGACCGTCGCCATTCTGTTTGATAACGACGACTATGGACGTGGACTTCGGGACGGTTTCAGTGCCGCTGCAGAAGAAATTGGACTTGAAATTGTTGCCTCTGAAGCCTACGACCGAGACAATACCGATTTTAAAGCACAACTCACCAGTATTAAAGCGAAGAACCCAGATCTTATCTTCATCTCCGGTCTCTACGGTCAAGCAGGACTCATCGCGAAACAGGCGCGTGAGACCGGGATTACCGCACAGCTTTTCGGGGCTGATGGTGTCGATTCCCCAGATTTCCTCATAATTGCAGGGGACGCTGCAGAAGGAACATACCTAACAACACCATTTACGTTTGAATTAGGGGGCGAAAACGCAAAACAGGTCGCTTCATCATTTGAGGAGGAATACGGTGTTCCACCCGATACGTGGGCCGCGCTAACTTACGATGCAGTCGGCATGATTGTGGAAGCAATTGAGAAAACCCATAATAAGGATGCCACCCTCGCCGAAAATCGCAAAGCCATCCGCGATCATTTGGCATCATTAGATACGCCAGAAGAAGGGTACAAAGGGATTACTGGGTTAACCTATTTTGACAAAAACGGGGACACTGTTAATAAACCCGCATACGTTAAAATTGTTAAAGATGGCGAATTCACGACCGCTCCACAGCAAGTGCTCGATTGAGAATCTCAAGGCTGAAATACTGAGATTTTCGCTAATTCTTCTAAAGGACATACAACAGGACCGTTAAGAATTATGGAGCTATTTTCACAGCAACTGATTAATGCCCTTGTGCTTGGTGGGATCTATGCCCTTATTGCCGTCGGTTACACGATGGTTTATGGCATTATTGAGCTGATTAACTTCGCACACGGCGAAATTTTCATGTTTGGTGCCTACTTCGCCTTCACCCTGGTCACGGGATTTCACTTGCCGTTTTGGGCAGCAGTCCCGATCAGTATGCTCCTCTGTGCTGGCATCGGAATGTTGATGGACCTCGTCGCTTATCGACCGCTTCGTAACGCAGCACGGCTCTCAGCATTAATTACAGCAATAGGTGTTTCAATCGGTCTGCAAAATCTCGCCCGAATCATCTGGGGTGCAAGGCAGCGTCCTTTCCCATCAGAATCTCTACCAACCTTTTTAAGACAGGGCATCCCACCAAGCGAACCGCTACCAGCATTCTCCTTGACCGAGACGGCGATCGCACTCCCCGGCGGTGCTTTCCTACCTTACCGAGATTTATGTATTATTCTCCTCGCACTTGTCCTAATGATCGCTTTAAACCGGTTGGTCTCCTTAACAAAGATAGGCAAAGCGATGCGGGCTTGTGCACAAAATCGGGTTGCCGCCAATTTGATGGGCATCAATACCAACCGTGTTATCGTCATAACGTTCGCTATCGGTTCCGCTTTAGGAGCCGTCGCAGGGGTGATGGTCGGCATGAAAGAAATTATCGAACCAACAATGGGATACTATAAGGGGGTCGCGGCGTTTGCCGCAGCTGTCCTCGGTGGAATTGGAAATATCACTGGTGCCATGCTTGGAGGACTACTTATCGGATTCGCTGAAGTATTTGGGGCTGGCTACATCCCCGGCGGCTACGGTTCCGGGTATCGAGTAGCTATTCCCTATATTGTCATGATTGTTGTTATTATATTCCGACCCTCTGGGCTATTTGGCAAATCAACCGCAACTCGTGCCTAAACTGGTGTCCAGCGCGGAGTCACGTTTATGAATTTTATGAATCTTGAAACCATCCGAGATCAGCTAACAACCAAAAACATAATCCTTGGTCTTCTAATCTGTTTCTTTCCATTAGTTATGTATGCGGTGGATTACATTACCCTGTTACTGTCCTATCGGAACATTTATCTCCCAACACCCAGTGGAGATTACATCCTCCGCATTGCTGTTCAAGTTGCCCTCTACACACTCCTCGCCGTCGGGCTAAACATCGTTTGTGGATTTACAGGGTTGTTAGACCTCGGCTACGCTGGGTTCTATCTCGTGGGAGGATATACTGCCGGTCTTCTCATGGTGCGCCTCGGATTTAGTTACTGGATGGCTTTGCCGCTGGCTATTCTGAATGGCGCAATTTGGGGGTTGTTACGCGGGGCACCTACCCTACGACTCACCGGCGACTATTTCGCAATTGTCACCTTCGGGTTCGCAGAATTCCTACGGATTGCTGTCAAAAATGAAATATGGCTGATCGGAGACATCAACGGATTCGTCAAAAACATTCCACACGTCACGCTTTTCGGGATAAAACTCAATCAAAATTGGCACCACTATTATCATATCCTCATCTTACTTGCTCTGGTCATATTCGTTACCTACCGGTTACAGCATTCCCGCATTGGAAGAGCATGGGTTGCTATCCGAGAAGATGAACAAGCCGCAGCATCTATGGGTATCAACGTCAGCCGATACAAGTCGCTCGCTTTCGCCGTCAGTGCAGCTATTGGTGGACTCGGTGGCGCTTTTTTGGCACCGTTCTGGTCAATCATTAGCGCGAAAACCTTTGAATTTTGGGAATCCATCCTCATCCTCTGTATGGTCATCCTCGGCGGTAAGGGAAGCATCAAGGGGTCTGTTATAGGCGCAATCATCATCGCTTCCTTAAGTGAAATCCTACGAGAAATTCTCGCCAACTTCCCTCAATTTAGCGGCGGACGCTATCTGATCTTCGGGATTATCTTAGTTCTGTTAATGCGCTATCGTCCAGACGGTTTAATCTTTAAAAAGGCATAATACTATCACATGAGTCGGAATATTTCGGGCCATGATGTGAGGCGTTTTTAACGTCGTAACCTGCGAGACCATAGTGTAAAGTGCAGCACCTCACAGATAAGCAGAACTAACGCACCAGCAACAAATAACTGGAAACGATCCTGATATTCGCCATCTGAACGGATTCGGAACCTCTGCTTTTCAAGCCGTGCTAAATCCGTCGCTAACTCGGTAATCCCCGCTGTTGCATGATGATAGTTGCCGTTCCCCGCTTTGGCAATCTCTTGCAGACGTGTTTCATCTAATGCCGTTAACACAAGTTGTCCATTAGCATCTCGCTTGTATGGTGTAGCTTCCGTTCCGACACCCGTCTGAAGTGGAATCGGCACAGACCTGATAGGGTTGCCGATACCGATGCAATAGATATGCACACCCGTCCGTGTTGCCGCTTTTGCTGCCGCAACAGCATCTTCACCGTGATCCTCTCCATCTGTAAACAGAAGGAGAACCTTCTGTCCTCCGAAATCAGATGCTATCCTTGTCCCATTTTGACCTGAAACAAGACGCTCAGTTGCTATCCCAATCGCGTTGCCGATACGGGTACCACTGTGGACAAGCGTCCCCGCCGTTACCGCCGCTAAGAATTCTCTAAGCGTACCCGTATCGCTCGTCAAAGGGCATACCACAAAACTCGCTTCGGCAAAGTAAAGGAGTCCGATCCGGTCCCCTTCAAGCTCGTCTAATAGGGAAAGCATGATCTCTTTAGCCTGAGCAAGTCGCCGCACAGATTTCTCATCTTCTGCAAGCATACTGGTCGAAATATCCAGTGCGAGCATAACATCCAACCGCTCCGCAACTGCTTCAGATTTTACACCCCACTGTGGACGTGCTATTGCAAGCACCACAAACAGATAACTTAGCAGCAACAATCCAGCTTGAATTTTATGTCGTTGTAGATGTATGGGATCCACACGGGTGTGAAATTGGCGCAGTGCCTTCTGTTTTTGTCGCAGTCCAAAGAGAAGTAACAAAATTAAGGGCGGCACTAACCATAGGAAATGGAGTAATTCAGGATTGCCAAAACGGAGCCAGTTCATATTTTTAATTATGGACTCTAACGGATATCAGCATTATAGCACTGCAGGCGGGGTGTTTTTGCTGGGGTGTTGCCCCTAGAAACCCCGCCTGCAATGGGGGACTAACGGATATTAGCATTATAGTGACGATAGAATAGAGTTCCGAACACGCTCAAAAATCTCGATCGCATAGTCAAGATGGACTTTAGTAGCGATATTGAAAGAGATACCGAAATTTTTGACTGTCACGTTAGGCAAATTGGCTCTGCACTCAACAATATGTAGAGGCGTAAAATCGCCATGAACATCAACACGGAAGTGCGTCGCTCTTCTTGAAGGGTATGTGTCAAGCCACCAGTGTCCACCGATAGTCATCCGGAGTTTGGCAATGCGAGGTCGAAGCGTTGCCCCGCAGGTATCAACGTACGCCAGAAATTCATTGGCAATTTGCAAGAGCTCTTCGTTAACTTGTAGCGTTTCAATAAACGACGTGAGCGTCATAAATTGCTGCGCTGTGTGCCCATAACTCCGTTCTTCTTCCTTGACGACCGCGCCACCTAAGACAGTTTCGGTGGCAACTAAAATTTCATCGGGGGCGTGATAAGAAAAATAGGAGATATAAGTGAGATCAAGTCCCAAGGCTCGCAGATATTCTGCAACCTCTAAGACGCGCGTGTCCACACCTTCTGAAATAAGCACCAATCGCTGTCGTTGATTAAAGGCTGATTTGCGGATATCACCCGGTTCATATCCAAAAAATTCGCTGTGCAGTGCAGTAAGGGTCGAGAACTCTTTGCCCTGCTGTTGACACCATCGGTAAGCGAGCTGCTCTAATTCTATGAAAGAGAGTTGAGAAACGCCTGCTGCATACTCTAAAATCTGGGTGATCGCTGTCCGTGAAGGTTTACCACGTTTGAGTTCAATAATCACACAATTGCCCTGCCGGTCAAGCGCGAGTAGGTCAATCTTCTGCTTCGACGTACTCAGGGGCGGCTGCCTGCTAATAACGCAGAGCGGTTCTCCAAGCACCAAGGTCGCATCCTTTTCAAGAAGATCCTCAAAGTCCCGTTCTTCGCCAAAGCGCAGTGGCTCAAGTTTTCCAAATCTCCGGTCTTCCCAACGGTAAACTTCCATTTTTTTAATTTTCCTTGCGGTTCGTTCAGGCGGGGTGTAGGTGATGTGTCCTTTCCGTATATCAAGCGCGCCCGCCCCTTCCCAGTAACGGGTGGGATGGCTTCGGCTTTCGGTTGCGCTTACATGTTGCGCCTAAAAATCAGTTATCAATCATCAGTACACTTAACTGAAAACCGATAACTCCATTCACAGGTAAAAATTCAGCCACCGAATATGGTCGCGATACGCCTCAACTTCCGCATTTATTCTGGCTCGATCCAAGATGTTTTTCTCGCTTAGGAATTGTGCAATTTGGAGCGCAAGGTCAAGCCCTTGCCCCCGGGTCCAACCGATACGCGTCCGCCGCCAGAGGAGGTCATTGAGTGTAATCGCCATCTCACCCCAATAGGCGTAGAGAAACTCGGCTTTCGTGAAGGGAAGGGAAGGCGTTATCGGCTCAGCGAGTTCTGGATCGTCGTTGACAAACTTCTGAATAATCTGATACCCATCACCATAGCGTTGAATCAGGTATTCTGTGTCAATATGCGAGTGTGAAGCGTGATTCCCATTGCCATTTAATGCCTCCGCTGACCCATTGAACAAAGGAGTCGTATCTGTTTTACAATGGCGCGGGACATTCAAAAACGTCGCAAGGTGGTCTACCGTCTCTTCTGCCATTTGTCGATGTGTCGTCAACTTCCCACCATAAAGATACATTACGCCGCTCCGGCTCTCTGTGATTAAATGATCCCTTGAAATAAAATCATCCTTTTCAAATCCTTGTCGGTGTTGGTTCGCTGCTATGAGTGGACGTGTACCTGCGTAAGTAGCGATAATTGAATCATTATTGAGCACTTGTTCTGGAAAAATTCGCTGCGTTTCTGAAAGTAGGTATGTCACTTCATCAGCTGACGCACGCACCGACGATAAATCTTCCTCTGGTGTCGTTTCAGTAGTACCGACGATAGAGGTATTGTGAGGACCCGGTAAAATAAAAATGCCACGGGACTTACCACCCTGTCGCATTTCTGACTGCGTAGAGATCACTAAGCCGTACGCTCCAGCTGCATCCTCTTTTCCACATCTCGGTAAAACGATGTGAATACCTTGCGCATTCTTCATTACCAGACGCGGCATCCCATCGTAACTTGGGTCTTTGCGCCACACATGGTCGCTCCAAGGCCCCGTTGCTGATACAACTTTTCGCGCGGAGATCTCAAAACGTTGCCCAGAAATGGCATCTTCAGCTATTATTTTCGATACACAGTTACCGCTATCAGTTGTATCTGGTTGATTGCTAAAATTGAGAAATCGGACATAGTTAGTTATAACGGCACCGTGTTGATGCGCGTCTTTGAGTGTTGCGAGGGTTAATCTCGCATCGTCAGTCGTGCTATCCCATATAACGACACAACCTTTTAGAGTATCTGTGGCAACGGGCCCGAGTAAGTGTTGAATCTTTTGAGAATCGCGAATCACTTTCGATTTCTCTGCCTTATCTGTTTTAGAAAGATAATTGTAGTAATACGCAGCGGCTTGTATACCTACTAATGGATATGGATCGCCTTTGTAGAAAAGAATGGCTAACGGAAGTGGTTTAACAAGATCCGGGGCAATGCGCTGAAGAATCTCACGTTCTTTACGCGACATCTTAACGAGTTCTCTATCGTGTTGAAGGTAGCGAAATCCACCGTGAACCAGCTGCGAAGTAGCACTGCTCGTTCCACTTGCAAAATCGCCTTGTTCAATTAAGCCCGCTTTGATACCGCCGTTGAGCGCAAGATCACGAATTAAACCCGCACCGACAATACCGCCACCAATAACCAAGACATCCAAAGGTTCAGTCTTGAGCGTCTCAATATTGTTCGCCCGAGTTCGGGCTGAAAATTCTGTTGACATCTTTGTTGATTTAACCCGTCATCAAATGGCTATGTAAAGAGACTTTACGAATAGCAGTCAGGATTCTCGATGCAGCACCCGCTATCGGTTGCGTTAACAGCGGCAAAAATATAAGCCGCGAACAAGCCTGTTCAGTTACAGGCAAATCTCCAGCAGCATAACCTTTAAACGCGCCACCGATGTCCGCAGTGCAGAGAGAACCCCTACCATTCATATAGATATCAAGTCCATGTGTGAAAAGTGGCAAAGTATGCAGCAGCGGATATGGATTGCTATTCGTCGGTAGACTCCCTGAAAAAAGCGGCACACCATCCCCAACAAGGAGCGGATATGGATTATTGTTTGCCAATACACCTTCTTTTCGGAGTGCCTCAGCAAATACCGGGGCAGGCAGCCCATGCACCTCATCCGCATGGTAACGGATCGGAAACCCGTAAAATCCAGCTGGCTCAGCTCCTTCATAAGTTTTGACTGGAGATACTCCCGGAATTTCCTGTAACCCATCGGATATTTCTTGTATGTAAGCACGACGTCCCGTATTGAGTTCATCAAGCTTTTTCAGCTGCACCGAAGCGATACCGATAGCAAGCGGATGCGCCCGAAATTTAACACCCAACCCCAACGGTGGAAGATGTGTGTATTGCAGTGCTTCTGCCGCAGCACCTTCAACATTAGGTGAGCGATTGACTTGACCAAGCAGACAGGCACGCTCAAACACCGCTACGTCGTCAGTAGCAAGCACCCCACCTTCGCCGCCGCTGATTGGCTTGTTGCCTTGCAAACTCCACGCGCCTACTTGTCCAATACTTCCACAAGGGACACCTTTGTAAGAGGCACCGTGGGCGTGAGAACAGTCCTCTATGACCGGCACACCTGTTTCAGCACTGAGTGCCATAAGCGCATCCATATCACAGACATTGCCCCACAGATGCACCGCCACGATAGCCTTCGTTCGTGAGGTAATACGCCGCCGAACGTCCTCCACATCTATCAGTAGTGTCCGCGGATCCACCTCACAGAAAACAGGGGTCGCCATCAGGGTCAACGCAGGGGTAATTGAACCCATCCATGTGTAAGTCGGGCAGATAACCTCATCACCAGGACCGACACCAAGCCCAAACATCGCACTATGCAACGCTGCCGTACCGTTAGTAAGACTCAACGCGAATTGGGTTTGATGGCGTTCACACCAGGTCCGCTCAAATTCTTGAACAGTCGCAGAAGCACCAGAGAGTTCGTTCCGAAGCGTCATCTCATAAACAACCCGTGCTTCCGCCTCTGTAATTTGCTGCCACTCGTCCAGTTTCGGATAGGGCGCGGCGGGTGTTATTTCAAAAACTGGTGGCCCCCCTAAAACAGCAGGTAGACCTGTTGGGCTCATCTCATGACGAGATAACTGGGTTTCGTTCTTCTCCATATCGTGCTCCTTGCTACGGTCCTAACAATCAGCGATTTGTCTTAATCCGACATCCATGTTATACTGACAGATGTCCTACCAGTAGATACAGTATAATAGCACGTTCTAATAACTTTTGTCAAATATAGCAGAGAGACCGAGAACTCTTGAATATCCCAAAATTGATCGCCTCAGTGTCGCAAGGCAGAATATCTCAATCCAGAAAGTTTTTCCTAAACTTTATATCTCCGCTACTCGCTATCTTCGGATTCTTTCTTTCCTGCGGGATTGTCGTCCATTTCCGAGGACAAGATGCATTAGAATTCTATAGAATTATTCTTCTCAGCGGGTTCGCAAGTTTCGATGATTTCGGGTATGTACTTTTCAACGCCACTCCCTTAGTCTTTACAGGACTCGCCGTCGCTATTGGCTATAAGAGTGGATTGTTTAATATAGGTTGTGAGGGGCAACTCTACATCGCCGCATTCGCCGCAGCGTGGATAGGTATGCATCTAAACCTACCTGCTTTTCTACTCGTTCCACTCTGTATAGGATCGGCTATGATTGCTGGCGCTGCGTGGGGGGCGGTACCGGGTTTCTTAAAGGCAAGATATGGTGCTCACGAAGTCATCAATACAATTATGATGAACTTCATCGCTTTCGCTCTCATGAACTACCTCGTTACAGCTGTTTATCAAGAACCCGGACAGATGATCCCACAAACCCCTCAGATTCATGAAACGGCTCGAATCCCACGATTAGCATCTCTAACCCCTATCCTACCCCAAAGCAACCCATTAAACGTCAGTTTCTTGATTGCCTGCGGGTGCGTCGTGTTTTGTTATATCTTTTTAACATATACCCGTTGGGGATATGAACTCCGCTTGGTAGGAAATGCGCAAGATGTCGCATCTTATGGTGGGATCAATCCCCGTACTGTAACCGTATGGGTAATGGGGTTGAGTGGCGCGATTGCTGGATTAGCCGGTGTCGCTGAGGTGATGGGATACCGTCATCGGTTTTTGGATAGCTTTTCTTCAGGGTGGGGGTTCACCGGGATTGCCGTCGCACTCTTGGGAAGAAACAATCCTTTCGGCATTTTGGCTGCAGCCGTTTTATTCGGATTACTGAACAAAGTCGCCTTGGACATCGATATTTTGTTGGGGATTCCGCGCGGTCTATTCTTTGCGGGGCAAGGTATGCTGATTATCTGGTTGGTTTGTATAGAAGGTATATCAAGGAAAAAGAATGGTTCTTGAATTGATTCCAAGTACATTGCGAATGGCAACGCCTTTAGGATTCGCTGCACTCGGCGGTATTTACTCAGAGCGCGCCGGGGTCATTAACCTCGGTTTAGAAGGAATGATGTTGATTGGCGCATTCGGCTATGTTATTGGGACGCAAGGTTCGAGTTCAACGTGGTTTGGCTTACTTATCGGCATTGGGTGTGGATTAGCATTGGCTTTGCTTCATGCCGTTGCAACGGTTACTTTTCACGCGGATCAGGTTGTCACCGGGATCGGCATCAACATTCTGGCATTAGGGATTACGGAATATCTTTTACCGCTTCCTAAACAGGTAGGTGGACTCCCGCATTGGGAACTACCATTTATCGGTTCATATAGTTTCATAGTCTATTTGCTACCAGTCCTGATGGTGGCGAGTCATATCCTTCTGTTCAAAACGCCGTGGGGCTTGCGACTCCGTGCAGCAGGCGAATCAACGGAAGCACTTGCGGCATTGAGTCTGAGTCGAACAAAATGGCAATATCTTGGGATCCTATTCAGTGGACTCTTAGCGGGGATAGGGGGATGCTTTCTCGCATCCGAAGTTCATTACTTTACAAAAGGGATGACTGCTGGACGTGGTTACCTCGCACTCGCAGCCGTCATCTTCGGGAATTGGCGACCGTTAAGCGGTGTATCGGCGTGTTTCCTCTTTGGATTCGCCACCGCCTTAGAACTCGCAAACCGATGGAATATTCCGGGACAACTGCTACACAGCCTCCCCTATATTTTAACAATGGTCGTGCTCGTCGGATTCGTAGGGACATCGCGTCCCCCCGCGAGTCTGGGAAAAATGAAGTTGTAGTCTTTTGAACATCACTACAAAAAACGCAACCGGACAAAGCCTATTCCGTTTCGCTATCCTCATCGACAAGCCCATAGTAGCTGCCGTGGCGGCTGTAATAACCATAGGACTTCGCATGCTTCGGATTGATCATGTTACAAACCACGCCGACTCTTTTGGTCGGAAAGGCTTCCGTTAAGTGTCGGATTCCTGTAAGAACATCAAATCGACGGGTTTTCGTAATGTCGAAGACGTAGACGATTGCATCAACAATGTTCGCCAAAATCATCGGATCGGCGACAGCACGTACAGGTGGTGAGTCAATCACGATAACATCATACTCGGATTTTGCGAGTTCCAACAACTGATTCATCATTTCCGAATTAAGAAGTTCAATCGGGTTCGGTGGGACAGTGCCGCTCGGTAGTAGATACAGATCAGGAATACCGGTCTGTTTGACCATCGCGTGAAGCACGTCGTCCGCGTTCTCAGCGTTGAGATGGATGAGGGTTTCACTCAGCCCGGGTTTGCGGACATCAACACTGGGAACAGGCAATTCAGATGTAGTAGTATCTGCCGCGGCTTCTACTTGAAGAAGTTGTTCTCTCAGAAACGTATTGTGTTGTGAAGGTCGCCGCATATCCGCATCTATAAGTAAAACCCTACTGCCCCTCTGTGAAAGGGCAACAGCAAGGTTCGAGGAGATCGTGCTTTTACCCTCACCGCGAGTCGCGCTTGTGACAAGAATCGTTTTCACAGAAGCACCCGGATTCAGAAACGGCAGTTTGGCCTGTAGCACACGAAACGCCTCGGCTGTCCTCGAACTCGGAGCATCGTGAACCATCAGCGGAAGCCGATAGGAGCTGCGCCTTTTAATTGACGGAAGCACCCCAAGGAAACTCGGGGATTCGGGGAGTGCGTCCAATTGTCGGACAGCTTCCTCTAAGCGAAGATAGGTATCTTTGAAATAATTTTTGGCGACAGCGAACGTCATACCAAGTAGCATTCCGACGAAGGCACCTAAAACGAGATTCAATTTCAGCCGTGGTTTCAAAGGCTCTTCAGGCGCGCGTGCCTTATCCATCACCTTGATAGTTTCCGAACGCGCCTGTGCGAAAACCTCTGCCTCTCGCATTTTGGTCTGTAATGCGATGACCTGGGCGTTGTAAATCTCAACGTCACGCTTAAGACGATAGAACTCTAATTGATCAGGAGACCATTCACGGAGTTCCGAAAAATGTGCGTCAATTTTGGCAGTAATTTCATCTTTCTGTTTTTTAAGACTAATAACGGTCGCTTCGGTTTCATTTACCTTTTCTGTAAATACTTGATGAAGCGGGTTATATGAAGATGTTGTACTCTTTATCTCTTTCTCCTCATTAGCGAGACGTATTTTTGTTTCCGAAATCTTTTTATCTATAGCAGAAACTTCAGGATGGGTTTCATCGTATTTGCCAAGTAGTTCCGCTCTCTCAATTTCATATTGGTTTAAGCTATCCTGCAATTTGGCATGTGAAGGATTTCGTGCGATCGTTTCCGATGTAAGCTCCTCTGATAATCCTTCCAGTTTCTGGCGATAGGTCGCCAGTCTCAATTCAGTTCCTACCAACAAGTTTATCACTTCATTTTCTTGGGCTTGGAGTTGCAGGATAATCTGTGCTTGTGTTCCGCCTTCCGCATTTAGGGTCAGTTTCGGGTGCTTTTCCTGAAATGCGAAGAGTGCTTTGTCGGCATTGGCAAGACTCTCCTGTGTCTGATTCAGCATCTCTTGTGGGAGTGGCTTCCGCCACCACTCCATTCTCTCAACAGTTTCTGCTTCAACAACCGCCTGAAAAACTGTGGCAATTCTGTTGGCAAGATTCTGGGCGCGTTCCGAGTCGCGTTGTTGTACGGTAAGTGTAATCACTTTTCCGTCCGGTGATTCTTCAACCTTTAACTGTTCATCAATAAGCGTTTTAATAAAGAAATCCTGCCACTCGTCGTCTGTAAGTTCTCCCTGTTCTGTAACACCCTGATCAAGTTCAATATTCAACACATCTGCAAGCCACACGACAGTCCGTCCGCGATGAACCGGTAATGGTTCAAGAAGTCCTTCATCCCTGAGTCGGCGCACTGCCGGTGTAATCACAAGGTCCCGTGACTGTAGCTGCGCGGCGAAAGCACTTACAGATGTCCCACCTAATAACCCGGATATCGGTAATTGTGAGAGTAGGGAGGAAGCGGATTGACCGTCTAACACACGAATTGTGGTTTCGGATTGAAAAACCGGCGGCGTGAGATCCGTTATGAGAAACGCCGCGAAAATGGAAAGCAGAAAAATGAGAAGAACACTCCACTTATTCCGAAAGAGTATCCAAAAATAGTCTGACAATCGAATCTCTTTAACTTCTTCAAGCTGCCTATCAGTTGTCTCTGGCATCTGTAACCTCGTAGTAGTATTTTTCTTAACGCCTTTTAAGTACATCTCCCAGGCGCATATCCCTCAGTTATCTGTATCGAACCAGGACAGTGACAAGCAGATTCACAAATGATGTTGCGAAGGTAATCACTCGCCAATCTAAACGTGTCCGTTCTCGGACGCGGAGTTGATCCTTCGGGTTCAGGTATACCTCTGAATGTACCTGATCGAAATTCAACTCCTCTTCTGTGCCATCAGCCCGCGTCAGAAGACATTTTTTCGGATTTGCCCTTTCCTCGTTGAATCCACCCGCCATAGCAATCGCTTCTCCCAAAAGTACAGGCTCCGTAATTACATACTGCCCAGGCTTTTCTACTGCCCCTGTAACGCTTATTTTTGCTTCCGCCAAGGGCACATACAATGTGTCCCCCGGTCCTAACATCGCATTGACGTTCTCCGCAGCGAGATTCACTAAAATACGTTCTTTACTCGTGAGAATTTCTGATTTGTGCAAGTCTGCAAAATCAGATCTCGAACCTCCTGCGATTTTCAATACTTGAGTTGCTGGAACCTGGGGGGTCATTATAGGGTACACACCCGGGGCTACCACCGCACCTATAACACGCACAGGGCGTTGTTGAAAGATAGACGGAACGTAGATAGTATCGTAATCTTTTAACGGAATATCCGGTCCGCCTGAACTCATGAGCTGAAGGTAATCAATCCTTTTGTAGAGTTTCCCAGTTCGCCAGATAGAGATGCCCGTAAGATCTGCAGCTTCATAGTTGATTCCAGCGGACGCGAGGGCTTGAAGGAGATAAACCTGTCCGACCTCAAAAACGTGGAGGTTTCCGCGTGCTCGCGGTTCAACCGCACCGAACACGAGAATGGTTCGTTTCGGGCGCATAAGCGTTACAAACACACGTGCTGTCGGGAGGTGTTTTGAGAAAGCGGACTGCATCTCTGCCTCAAGCTCAGAAACTGTGAGACCTGCGACTTTGATGAGTCCAATCAGCGGATAGGAGACATACCCGTCTTGTTGAACTGGTACCGGAACGCGCTCTTTGCTATACTCAGGATACCCGTCTACGGTGATGACAAAACTATCGCCAACTTCTAATTTATATGTAGATAATTCCGGGGGCTTTGCAATTTTCGGTGTAACTTCTGTGCCGACCGTCGGATTTTCGGCATCGGTTTCCGCTGCGAAAACATGAACGGAAAAACCGAAGTGTACCAAAGTGAGCAGAAATATTAGAAAACTTTTAATTGGAAGTTTTAGGAAATAGCAAACACTGTCAGAAAACTGTCGGCATAAAGAGAGTATGTTCATGAAAAACCACTATCAACCTTTTTTAGAAGATCTGTTTCGTTTGTTGATTCTCAGACGCAAATACTTCTTATTTTTTCACATTGCTGAATATTTTAGCAGGTAACCACCAAGAACGCAAGTGAAAACGACTTTTAGGCATCGTGGAGCTTTATGGATCCGGCGTCGCATAGTCATACCATTCAAGAATACGCCATTCCCCATTTTCACGAAGTTCCAAGATGAAAACCATGCGTCCTGAAGGATTAGATTGTCCACCATGTGATAGATCAAGTCTGAGATCGTAATCGTAGTCAGCCATAGCAACGGTGCCGCTCAAGAATTCGATATCTCCATTCTTATAGAGATTCAATTCAATATCCTCAGTTACATCGAACATTTTCATCGTCCCTTCGCGCTCCTGTTGCCCACCGCGAAATATCATATCATCATCCAGATCATCAGGTGTACCCATATCACTGGCATAGAAGAAGTCATCCGCCCATATCGCGGACATATATCCCTGAATATCGTAAGTTTCAAGACCATCTCTCCACTGTTCTTGGATCACAGATCTGATCACAGATCCCTCCAAATCGTAATCAATTTCATAATTTTCAGCATTGAGATCGACTTGCTCCATTTCCTCAACAGGATCGCTGATCCCCTGTTCAAGGACTGAAGAGACCCACGCTTGAAATTCTCTAATTTCAGCATCGTCGCTCTGAGCTGTAGGCACATTCTCTGGCACAACGGACGTTCTTATCTCAGGAGACTCGATGTTTGTATCTTTTTGTTCCGTTTTCGTTCCTGTTTCAGAGGCACGCTCAACAAATGGAGATAGAGTGATTTGCCTGCCCTCTGGCTTAACTACCTTGATTACTAATTGTGCCTCTTCTACTTCAGGCACTTGGACCTTCAACACTTGAAACCCAATGAACCCGAGAACAAGAATGACAATGATGCTGATAATTATTTTCACTTTCACTATTGAATACCTTCCAATGTGCATGTAGCACAAACTTTTAGTTTGTATCACCATGGATAATTGCAGAAAGGGTATTATATTACGTTTGTTGCGAATCGCTCGGTTTCCTTCAAAAATAATGTTTGTTGCTTTAACCTATGGAGTTATGCTAATATAGTGTTGTGAACTTAAAAACTACTTTTGCACAACTTCAAGGCAAACAGGTAATGATTATCGGTGATGTCATCGTGGACGAATATATCTGGGGGGATGTGAACCGTATTTCGCCTGAAGCCCCTGTGCCCGTGTTTGAAATCGAGACAGAAGAAACCGGATGCGGCGGCGCAGCGAATGTCGCACAAAATGTCGCAAGTTTGGGCGGCAACGCAATCTTGGTCGGAGTCATTGGAAAGGACAGGGGCGGCGAAAAGTTAGTCCAGATGCTAACCGAGATGAATATAGTTACCACAGGGATCTGTACAGACACCCAGCGACCCACAAGCACAAAAACACGTGTGATCGCGGGTGCTTCTACTACGACGCTTGTGGATCGCAGGCATAACTCGGCACATCATCTGCTTCGCATTGACAGGGAATCCAAACAGGAAATCTCTATTCGGATACGGGAACATCTATTGGAAACTATTGTTTCTCAGTTACCAGCAAGCGATGCTATCATTTTCGCAGATTACGATAAAGGTGTAATCAATGCCCAACTCATCAGAGACGTGATGAAACATGCCCAACCTTACAATATACCGATTGTCGTCGATCCAAAGCGAGATAACTTCTGGCACTATAAAGGCGTAACCGCCATTACACCGAATCACAAGGAGGCAGGTGCCGCTGTTCACGAAGAGATTACTGATGTCCCTCAACTGCTCGCTGTCGGTGAGAAAATTTTAAACCGGTTATCGCTCAAGGCGTTACTAATCACGCGCGAGGCGAACGGAATGGCACTGTTCCAACGCAAAACTGATGGTAACCTACAAGTAAAAGACTTACCACCACATAGCAGTATCGTGACGGATGTGACCGGTGCCGGAGATACTGCCGTCGCTGTTTTCACGCTCGCGCTTGCGGCGAATGCCGATTTCCATAGTGCCGCAGTCTTGTCGAATCTCGCTGGCGGGATTGTCGTTGGAAAAGTGGGGTGTGCAACTGTTACACCCAAGGAACTGTTGAACGCAATTGAAACAGAAACGTCTGTCTCTGGATTGTAGGAACTGAGAAATGAAAACTGTCTTTCTGGATCGAGATGGTGTCATCAACCGAAACCCGCCGAATATGGGATATGTCCGCAGATGGTCCGAATTTCACTTCATCCCAAATGCGCGAAAAGCGATTCGAGAACTCACCGAAAACGGTTATCGGATTGTTGTGGTAACCAATCAATCTGGAATTGAAAGAGGACTTTTTTCCGAAGAGAGTTTGACGAACACGCATTCCCGGATGCTCGCTGAAATTAGCAAAGCAGGTGGCACAATTGATGCCGTTTATTACTGTCCACACCACCCTGATACAGGATGCGAGTGCCGAAAGCCGAAACCCGGTATGTTAATGCGTGCAGCGCGTGAGCATCATATCGAACTATCAAGTGCCTATTTGATCGGCGACTCGGTCACAGATATTGAGGCAGGACAACGCGCTGGAACCAAGACATTTCTTGTGCTAACCGGACTTGGGCAGAAGAGTTACCACCATTACATTAATACCAAACCCTGTCAACATACGGATAAGAATGGATACTTCCCCGAAAAAATCTTCACGAACCTCTATTCAGCAACACGTTGGCTCATTTCGGCGCAACTTGTAAGCCGAAACTTGCTACAAAAAAGAAAATGATTCTTCAAAAGATAGAAACCCGGACTGCTCATGCTGGTGTTATCGGACTCGGTTATGTTGGGTTACCGCTTATAGTTGCCATCGCAAGTGCGGGTTTCCGAGTTACAGGCATTGATATCTGTTCGGAAAAAATTGAGCGACTCAAACAAGGCATCTCAGATGTACCAGATGTCCCCGATACAGTGTTCGCACCTCTGATTACGTCCGGTCAGATTCAGGTAACAACAAACTTCAGTGTACTTCAGGAATTGGACACAGTCAACATCTGTGTGCCGACACCACTGCGTGAGAATCGAACGCCGGATATGCAGTTTATCGTCGCTGCAGTCGAACAAGTCGCTCAACATCTTCATTCCCAACAACTGATTGTCCTCGAAAGTACTACCTATCCCGGTACAACTGAAGAATTTGTGATGCCAATGCTTATTGATCCGTCCAACAAAGATACCGCTGCCCAAACTTTAGAAGTAGGACGTGATTTCTACCTCGCTTTCTCACCCGAACGCATTGAACCCGGAAATAGCACCTATTATATGACAAACACCCCTAAGATTATTGGAGGCGTTACACCGCATTGCACTCACATTGCGGAAACCTTTTACGCACAATTCATCAATAAAACACACACAGTATCTTCACCTCGAACGGCGGAAATGGTGAAGCTGCTGGAAAACACGTTTAGGAGTGTCAATATCGGGCTAATCAACGAGGTTGCCCTGATCTGCGACCGGATGGATTTGGATGTGTGGGAAATTGTTGACGCTGCTGCAACAAAACCGTTCGGATTCATGCCTTTTTATCCAGGTCCCGGACCCGGCGGTCATTGCATCCCAGTTGATCCGCACTACCTCTCTTGGAAAGCACAGAAGTATCAATACCATGCCCGATTCATCGAACTCGCCAGCGAAATTAATAATGAGATGCCCAAGTATGTCTTAGACAAAATTAGCCACGCCTTGAACCTTCAGCGAAAACCCCTTAATGGGTCGAAACTATTAATCTTAGGAGTCGCATATAAAAAGGACATCGGGGACACCCGTGAATCGCCCGCACTTGAGGTAATTCGTTTAATTCTTGACAAAAAAGCAGAATTTGTATATCATGACCCGTACGTAGAAAATTTGTCTCTTGATGGCAGAAAAATTCATCATTCACAACCCCTGACAGTCAATTTAGTAGAAAGCGCCGATTGCGTTGTAATCTTGACAGATCACGGGGCTATAAACTACAATTGGCTCGTCAAACATGCTCAAATAATAGTCGATACGCGCAACGCAACACGCGATGTGCAGAAGGGACAGGAGAGAATTATCAAAATTTAATCTTATCATATTTTCGGAGCATAATAATGTCATACCCAAATTTAAAATCGCAGATACAACGAAATCAGTTGACGTGGTTTTTAGACTTACTTTTAAATGAAAGAGAAGTTTTCCAATTGAGTGCTTCTATTGGTATCATCCCTGATGTCGACAGGCTCTATGCCTTGTCAAAGCGAGAATTATTGGTAAATTTAACCGACGCGTTTTTCGGGACAGTTGTTACAAAAAAACCTGCTCTCGAAAATGGTGATACTCGCATATCTAAACCCGGAATCAACAACGGCGAAATTTCAGTCGAAGAATTAGCCAGCGAATTTCTTACCGAGAAAGCACATGCCGCAATCTCTCGGGTCGGATATATGGAGGTTTCCGAAATCGAAACGTTTTTTAAAACATCCGATATCCTAATTGAAGCAGGCGACTTCGGCGAAGTTGTATGGGCACTCCTCACTGACCAACGCACTGCAGTCGTCGAACACGGTTACAAACTCCTCAATACAACATACGAATCTATAGAAGTCGCATACACAAATGGATATGGAGATCTCCAAAGCAGCGAACAGTTAGAAAAAATTGGACCTCAGGATGCTTACAATTTAAAAGACACAGATCAACAACTGCAGGATTCTATCCCAGAAATTGAGCAACTTGAGCAACAATTAGCAAACTCGAAAGCAGACTATGTCTCGCTTGAAAAGAAGCACAGTCGGTTAGACCAACAGCGCACTTTCCTTTTAGAAGAAAATAAAGGATTGAAAACTAAAGCTGAAGACTATCACAACAACGAAAAACGACTCAAGGCACTTGAACAAGAAAACCTTACACTCCGTGAACAGGTAACGCAATATACCGAAGACTCCACCGCGTTACAGAAACTTACTGACGAACGCGATCTCCTTCTGGCAGAAAAAGAACGATTAACAGAACAGTTGCAAAAATACGAACAGATCAAGGCAGCGAAAGAGACATTCACTACCGATCTCAACTCAGTTGAAGAGGCAATCTACAAAGGATACCAAGGGCTTGAAGAGTTTCAGACCAGCTTACATAACCATTTCGATGCCTTGGAAAGCTCGCATCAAGCCGCGCGCGGCGCACTGAACCAGATTCGCCAAACCCTCGCTTATTTAGATACACAGCAACTCAGCGAAGGCGAGGATGCCTATCCGATGACCGCTGAACAACCTCGCGTCGGGGTCTTCGTTGACGTCCAAAACATGTTTTACGCTGCCAAAGATCGCTACGGAAGAAGAGTCGATTACATCAAACTGCTTGATCTGATCGTCGGTCCGCGCTACCTTATGGGTGCTTATGCCTACGTTGTCCAGATACCAGAAATCGACCAAGCCCCTTTTCTGTCTCTTCTTGAACACAACGGATATACCATTAAGAGCAAAGACCTACGTTTGCGCGGTGATGGCTCCGCAAAGGGGGATTGGGATGTCGGTATCGCTGTAGATGTCGTCTCAATGCTCGGTTCATTGGATGTCGTCATCTTGGCAAGCGGCGATGGTGATTTCTGTCCCCTCGCTGAACTCATCAAGCAACAGAACAAACGCGTCGAGGTCGTCGCTTTTGAACACAATACCTCCATGGATCTACAACAGATCGCAGACCAATTCTTCCCGATTGGAGACGAACTACTCATATAAACCTAAAGAAGTGTAGCGAACTCAGTTGGCATCTACAAGATGAATTATCCTCTTCAGCGTATATGGAGTGCTTTGGGTGAAGAAGGAACACGCGCGGGGTCATCCAAAGACCTCTTAACCCTCAGTTCTTTCCCGATACTCCGGATATGCCTCGTTCTCACTACCCTGTCTGTGCTTATCACAATAGGCTTCGCAAGCGCAGAATGGTCATCTTCAGCAACACAAAACCTTCCATTATGCACAGCACAAAACGAACAACGCTTTCCTGTTCTCACCGCTGATGGACAAGGCGGTGCTATCGTCGCGTGGAGCGATGCAAGACATGCGAATCGCGATATCTTCGCACAACGTGTTAGTGCAACAGGCGATATGCTCTGGAACCCGAACGGTATCCCAATCTGTGATTTACCCTCATCGCAAAGCTGGCCCCTAATCGTTAGCGACACTGAGGGGGGTGCGATTCTCGTCTGGGGCGATACGCGACACGGCAATCAAGACAGTTACGCACAACGCATTGACGCAAACGGCAACAAACTCTGGAACCCTGAAGGTGTCCCTGTCTGCACACATCCAACCTTACAAGACGATGTGAACGCTACCGCCGACAGCAAAGGCGGCGTAATCGTCGTATGGGAAGATTGGCGAAACGGAAATCAGGATATCTACGCCCAAAGAATTGACAACACAGGGAAACCGCTATGGGAGGCAAATGGTGTCCCCGTTTATCGCGGAGCAGGCGATCAGTATGACCCCGTTTTAATCGCTGATGGACAAGGCGGCGCTATTTTCGCATGGTGGGATATCAGCACGCCAGATTGGAACATTTACGCACAACGACTATCAGCGGATGGAAAATCTATGTGGAATGCTGGTGATGGCGCAGAAAACGCGCCTATTCCGGTCTGCACAGCGCGCGGTAATCAAGGCGCACCAGTCGTAGTCAACGATGAAAACGGCGGTGTGTTCTTCGTCTGGTCGGACTACCGAAATGACCCGAACTTTTATACAAGTGCACAGTTATATGCCCAGCACATAACCGCTAAAGGCAATGCATTGTGGGAAAAGGATGGCATCCCTATTTGCAAACTGCGGGTCAATCAACAACAACCCGATTGCATTCCCGATGGCAGCGGGGGTTTCATTGTTACATGGTGGGACGAACGGAATATTTTTGCCGATATCTATGCACAGCGTATTAATGTCAACGGCGAAGCGTTGTGGCACGACGAAAACTCGGATTTCCCTGAAGATGGGACCCCTGTTTGTGTCGAGGCAGGTGTCCAACGTCTCCCTCAACTCGTGCCTACCGATGAAACAGGAGCTATCGTCTATTGGCTGGATTATCGCGAAGACTTTGGGGATTCGACTGAGGATGCGATCTATGCACAACGGCTTGATGCTGACGGCAAACCGCTATGGGAAATTAATGGAATCCCTGTCTGTAGTGCACCGAAAGCGCAAATCACCCCCCAAGCCATTACCGCAAGTGTTAACGCCGCCATTGTCGTCTGGGGCGATGCGCGCGGTCAAGATGAAGACATCTACATCCAACGCATTCCATAACAGAGTCATTCAATTGTCACATAATTCCGGTTTTCGTACACCTCTCTCCCCGGTAGGAGCGAGTGTTTTTGCTTGGGGGTTTCTTGTCGCTCGCGATCCCTCCGCGAAAATGCCTGAAAAAACCGAAAACTGAATGGCTCTCCATTCCATAACCGATAGGTTTGACTTTTTCTGTTTTCTATGTCATAATAGATATAAAATAGGAGAACGAAAATATGTCAGAACAGGATTTCAGGGAACGGGCATTGAGTGCCATTGATGATCTCAAACGGACGATCGAACCAATGGACGACAGAATAGATAGAAGACTGACAACCGTAGAGGAAGATGCAAGAAATTTACGCGATGAGCTCAGTGCACTACGTGGAGATGTTAGAAATGAAATCGGTGAGCTGCGCGGTGACATTAGATGGATTCGGGGTAAATTAGAGGGAAGACAGGAAGCAGCATGAAACAAAAACGTAAGATGCCAATATGGATAATATGGATAGTACTCGGATCTGCATTAGCAGCCATCATATCAGGCATCATATCGCTGATTAAGTCGTTCTGGCAATAGGGTATTCGCAAAAAATATAAAAGGAGTTTTTATGACAAAACGCACGCAGCTCGCCCCTGCGAAACGAGCAATCATCGTCGGCATGGATGGGGCAAGCATGGAATTGGTTAAGAATATGATTGACTGGGGACATACCCCGAATATGGCGAAGCTGCTTCGGACGGGAGTCTATCGACCAATGATCGGCGTATTTCCGACACTAACACCACCCGGATGGACCGCACTCTCCACCGGTTCATGGCCCGGTACACATCAAGTGATGGATTTTAATATTCGGGCTGTAGGCGAACGTCTTGATAAAACGGTGTGGGGGATTAACACCGGCTTGTGCCAATCCGAGTATCTATGGAATCTCGTAGAACGTGCGGGCGGAAAACCTATTTTGGTGAAATGGGAGATGTCTTGGCCCCCCACCGTCAAAACTGGAATCCAAGTGGAAGGCACAGGCCCCGGTGTCTCCAACCACCATCAGGTTGCTGGGTATCATCTCTTTGTCGCAGGAAAATGGGCACCGCGCCCGATCGGTGGGCAACGCGACCCAGAAACACTCGACCCGAGCGCGCTACAAAAAGTACGACATATTGATCCGGTTACTATTCAACCGATTGAAGATGGAGAATGGAGTGCCTTACCTGATTCCGCAAAACCGGTGCAGGAGGTTGAACTTACCATCCAACCTTTGGCACGGGGTAGAGAAGATGTGATGCCATCGGTCTATTCCAAAACTGAAGCACCTAACGAAACACGGGTGCCAAAACCGTTTTATGGACTCATTTACGCCTCCGGTGATAACGGCTATGATCGGGTGCGGATCTGTCGAACCCGGACTGGAGATGACGCTGTTGCCGATCTCGGTGTCGGTGAATGGAGCGACTGGTGGCTGGACACGTTTGAAATTGACGGTGCTGAAGTAGAAGGGTATGTCCAGATGAAACTGGTCACGCTCACGTCCACAGCCGACGCTTTTGAACTCTTTGTACCGCAAATCTGGCCCCGAGAGGGGTATACGGTTCCCGATACAGTTGCCAAAACGATTGATACGGAAATCGGTTCGTTTCTGCAAAATCCTGCGCGCGATGCACTCGGGCAAATGGACGACAATACCTATTTTGAACTCTTAGACTACCACCACCAACGCCTCGCCGATGTCGCAACCCATCTCGCAACGAACAACGATTGGGATGTCCTGATGGTTGAGAGCCACGCGCCAGACTATGCAAGCCACTTCTTCCTCAGCCAAGCCGACGAAATTAGCGGCGCAGCCCCAGAAACAATCCATCGCTGCCGTGAGGGGTTACGACACACCTACGAATCCGTTGATCGGATGATTGGACAGTTGATGGAACTCGCAGACGAAGATACTGTTGTTCTCGTCTGTTCCGACCACGGCGGCACGCCAAATCAATTCCGTGCTGTCGATATCGAAAAGGTCTTGGAAGAGACGGGATTCATTGTTAGAGAGGCAAATGGCGAAATAGACTGGACAAAAACACGGGCTGTCAACGTCGGTTTGGTACATATCTTCATTAACTTGGCAGGACGTGAACCGGATGGGATCGTCGCACCAGAGGACTATGAAGAAACACAACGAGAAATCATCGCCGCGTTGCATACTTACAAGGATGAAAAAACCGGACGGCATCCGTTTACATTAGCCGTCACACGGGCAGACGCTGAGATGTTCAACTTACACGGTGAGTTAGTCGGTGATGTCGTCTATGCGCTGCGTCCCGAATTCGACGGCGCGCACGGTAAGCAGTTGCCTTCTGTAAGTTTCGGGATCGGCGGACAGCACTCTACATTTATCTTATCGGGTGCTGGTGTTCAGGAGGGCGTTGCGTTGCAAGGACAGGTTCGCGTCGTAGATGTTGCACCGACGCTCTGCTACCTCTTGGGGCTTCCGATGCCCGATAAGGTAGAGGGTGGGGTCGTCTATGAGGCGTTAGAGGATCCGAATTGGCATCTGACGGAACTCGCGGCTTTGGAGTAACAGAGACATCATGTGCTTTAAACAGGCATACCGATGCCGCATTTCTCGCGCAATTCTTCAAGAGTATATGTGTTGATGACCTCGGCTTTCGTTAACCACCCACGACGCGCAACATTCAAGCCGGTTTGGCGGTGTGCCAACCGTACAATATCGTGGGCATCGGTATTGACCGCTAATAACACACCTGCGTCTTTTGCTATACGCACAAACTTAGGGTCGAGATCTAATCGACTTGGGGATCCGTTAATCTCCAAAACCTTGTTATTTTCTGCAGCCGCCGCAATGACTTCCTCAAGATTCAGCGGATAGCCAGGTCTGTGCCCGAGCATCCTGCCTGTAGGATGACCGATGATATTGACAAACGGGTTCTCAATTGCGCGAACGATGCGTTTTGTCATTTCCGCTTCGGTTAGGTTGAAATGACTATGAACGCTTGCAACAACAATATCAAGTTGTGCTAAAATCTCATCGGGGAAATCCAGAGTGCCGTTCCGCCGAATATCGACCTCAGAACCCGCAAGCACTGTGATACCCTCGACCCCCGCATCGAATTCGCGAACCCGCGCCACTTGTTCAAGGAGCCGTTCCTGATCCAAACCGTTTGCAACAGTAGAAGAGACAGAGTGATCCGTAATAGCGAAGTATTCGAGACCTTCTGCTTTTGCTGCCGCCACCATCTCCTGAAGCGTATTTCGTCCGTCACTCCAATCAGTATGGGCGTGTAAGTCGCCTCGCAAGTCGGTAAATTCAACGAGAACCGGTAAGGTGTTATCTTTAGCCGCTGCGACTGATGTGCCATCTTGTCTTAACTCAGGCGGAATATAGGAGAGCCCGAGTGCTTCGTAGACACCCGCTTCCCTTACCCCGTCTTCAATCGTTTGCAGGGAAGAACAATCCGGTAACGCCTCAAAATGGGCATCCGCTGCTGTCGTTAAGAATAGGGTTAGTTCGGACGTGGCAGCAGTGCACAGATAGATAGAGACTGGAAAACCCTGGTCAATATAGAATTGAATTACGGGAAGCGTATCGCGGACATCATCTGTCGGTTCGCTTTGACTTTTTTCAATGAGAGATGCCCTGTTGCTATCATATAGATACTGGGTTTGATCGCCTGTTTTGAAAATTATTTGCGTTTGCGAAAAGGGTTCAAGAAACGTTTGCAGCGAATCAGGAACGACACCATTCTCAAATCGAAATGCTGTTTCGTTTTCACATTCAACAATTAATTCTATACCTCGACAGATCTCTTCGTGTCGCCGTAGATGACCAGTGAATTCGGGTCCCCGTTTTATCCATCCCGTCCCTACCAATTGCACCAAACTCTCGGAAATCTGTTCTGCGATCTGTAAAACGTGCCGTAAGGGGCGCGCCTTTCGCAGCTGCATCCGAAACGCCAAACTCTCAGCTATCATCTGAAGGGTCTTCTTTCCTATCCCCTTCATACCTGTCATCTTTCCGCTCTCCAGCAACGCTTGGAGATCCTCAAGATTCCGCACACCGAGTTCCTGATAGAATCTACCAACAGTCTTCACACCGATCCCTCGGATTTCAAGTACTTCCAATATCCCTGTGCCCATCTCTGCAACGAGGTTATCATAATACTGGCAGCGTCCGGTTTCGAGCATTTCAACTATCTTGTCTTGGATAGCTTTGCCGATACCGGGTGTCGCGCGGAGTTGTTGCACTGCTTCCTTATTATAACTGGATGCGTCTTGTTGAGAGATTTCGCCGGACAATTCACGTGGAAATTTTTCGATTATATCGGCTGCACGGTCATAAATTCGCGCACGGAATGCATCGTCCCCTCGGATTTGTAAGAGGGATCCGATAGCTCGGAACACAGCACTGATTTCATGATTTGTCATATTTACCGTCCTTCCACAATAGCGCACCGGATTCTGATACCATTTCTAACTTATGTATTTCCTCTTAAAGTCCCCTATTCTCTGATAACGGGGGTTTAGGAAGTTAGATAACTAAAATATCAACTTTTTGGATGAAATATATTACTTTAGTCCTGTAAAATAAAGATCCGCCAGTCTGGTAGGTTCGGTTTCCTAACCGAACCGGATCCTACACGAAAACCTTGAAAACTTCAGAACCCCCTTAAATCCCGTCTCAGTCCCCAAGTCTGGTAGGTTCGGTTCTGCGGCGTACTCGTCCAAATGCGACCTGCATTCCTAACCGAACCGGATACGACGCGGAAACCTTGAAGGCTTCAAAACCCTCTTGAAACCCGTCTCAGTCCCCAAGTCCGGTAGGTTCGGTTTCCTAACCGAACCGGATCTTCCACGAAACCTTCTTCATCTCCACCATACCGGCAATTATTCCATCTCGAATTTACATCGCCAATATGGATAATCTCGCGATGATGCCACTATACCTGTTTTTATAGGGTTCGTATAGCAATAACGGATGGTTTTGTTTAATACGGTCTCTGTCCGAATACCCCAATCGGTGTAACCTTTCTGCCAAAGGGCTCCGTTTCGAGACAGATGTTTGTTAATTTTGCGTGCAGTAAAGAGTTTCAGAGAATGCAAAATTTTTGAAAGTGTCTGTCCCTCCCCGAGTCTGATGACCGTGTGTACATGATCCGGCATTACCATGACACATATCCATTCAAGGCGGTTCTCTGCTTCTAACCAGTCAAATGTGCTGAAAATAATTGATGCAGCTGTGTTGTTAGCAAGAATCTTCTGTCGCTGATGTGTGCAAATGATGATGTGATAATATGCCCCCGGTATTGAGACTCTGCCTTTGTATCGGTTGCCGCTGTGGTATTTGGAAGAGGTGGTCATATATAATTTCCTCACTCGGTCCCCAAGCCCGGTAGGTTCGGTTTCCTAACCGAACCGGATACGACGCGAAAACCTTGAAAACTTCAGAACCCCCTTAAATCCCGTCTCGGTCCCCAGGCCCGGTAGGTTCGGTTTCCTAACCGAACCGGATCCTACACGGAAACCTTGAAAACTTCAGAACTCTTGTTAGCTGCTTTTGTGATGCATTAATGTAGATACGGCTCTTGTCAGTTCGGCTTTGTCTTTTAAGATAGCGGACAACTTTTCAGACAGTTCGCCTAAAACGAGTCTAATGGTGCTGGCAAGCTCTAAACATTCTTCATCGGTTAATTCGTGCACACCCCGACTAAGTGCCCGATGTAACAAAAATATTGGACTATGGCCATCAATCAGCAAACTTTCTGGCATAGCATCCTTTGCCATTCCAAGGGCTTTGCTGAATTGAGTCTCTTTAATCGCTTCACGTAACGTATCTATTTTATCTTGTGGCAGCCCGATTTTCTCAAATACTTTGACAATTTCCCCTAAAATCCTATTCTTTTGGTTCTCCACTACCCGTCGATAATAAGTAAAAGCCCCTATACCAAGACCCTGATTCTCACAATTACGTCCCTTTAGAAAAATCTCCCTATCTGGACCAATTAGTTTGATAAGTCTCGGAGGAACGGGCTGTCCGTACGATGGAAATTCACCAAACTTATAACATATCCCGTGGGGCTCCTCATTTGTATCAAGTATTGCAATAAAAGAATATACTTTTGTGGTTCTTAGGCAATTGGAACATCGATAGGTAACATACAAATAATTGGAAATATTTTCTTTTAAATGTGGTCCTGGACTTGAAAAAACCTCAGTGCAACGGAAAAATCGAATACCATTGCACGAATCATCTGAACAATGAAGTTCCAACTCAGGTTTGTTGATTTCCTTAATAACATTACCGAATGGACCTGTGTGTTGCATAAATAAATTCAAAATATATCTCTCCTGATTCGGGGGAGTGCTTTGCAAAAACTCAGAAAGAGTCAGGTAGGAGACTTCTGTCTGCTCCTCTGTTTGCTTATTACAATCCATCATAGAGGGGTCCTTTTCTATAAATACTTTGTGAGAATAGCATTTTTATGTTCAGCGGCTTTATCAATCATAGCTTGTGCTTCGGTAATTTTTGCCTCCAATTGCTCAACTTCTGCTGCTAACCGCTGTTGAATATCAAGCGGTGGAATAGGGATCTTTATATTTTTAATTTTCTCTTGAGATAAATTATCTCTTGCTATCCCTGTTCGCATATTAAGCAAATCCTGATACATTGCTTCTAACACAAGCACCAAAAACTTAGGCACCATTTCATCAGTTGGTAATAGCGCACATAACGCTTGATTAGTTGAGGCTTTAATATTTAACAAAGCGACCTTTCCAGCAGTTGCACCATACATTGCCAAAAGAACTGTTCCGCTAGGAAATAATTTTGCATTAGAGTTATTAAGTCCTAATTCAGTGATAAAATTATCGGCAAAATTTATCTCTTTCTTTGATACCTCTCCACTATTAATCCACGGTATTGTTCCATTTTCGTAGTACTCTTTTTTACTTGATAGAGGTGTTCCACCGGAAGTAGTATTGTAAACATCACCTATCTTCTTTATTTTATAGCCAGCGTTAATAACCACTTCCGCTTTTTCTTCAATCTGTTGTTTCGTTGCAGTGATAGTTTGGTGGGCTTGATCGGTTCCCCGATCCACTGCTTCACATTCATCAACAATTTGCTGTTGAATTTGGGGCGGTGGAAGTGGGATTTTTATCTCTTTAAGATTGGTTGAATTGATTCCGCCTTGGGCAGAGCCTGTAATGTTGTGTTTTAGCAGATTTTGACCGTTTTCAGAAAGAAGTCATATTGAGTAAAACATAAAAATGTAGTAAAATAGTGGAATAAAAGGCGATCCTTTATGTCCCTTTATTTCCACTTTTGATAGTCACTTACTTTATGAGAGGTGCTCTTATGACGGTCTCCGAGTCCGAAAAGTCTCCGAGATACAACGGTATTCCGAAGCAGGTTTCGCGTAAGGATTTTAATCGTTATATCTTGCCACATCTGAAGAAACGTGTTAAAGGTCCAAAGCCGAAACTCTCTTTCTACAAGATATTCAACTACATTCTCTATGTTTTGCATACGGGTATTCAATGGGAGCAACTCCGAACACGGCGGAATGAACTCCATTGGTCTAATGTCTATAAATGGCATCATCGCTGGTCAAAAGATGGCTCGTATCAGAACCTCTTTGAAGCGTCGGTTATACACTTGCTTGATACGGATCAACTTGATACGACACACCTTCACGGTGATGGTTCAAACACCGTCGTGAAAAAAGGGGCGACGGTATCAGCTACTCAGGACACAAACATCAGAAAGGCGAAAAAGAGTTGACGCTCACCGATAATCATGGGTTCATCATAGGACCGATAACGCTGAAACCCGTCAACGCACATGATACAACGATTTTGCCCGAAGCCCTGAGTGATATAATCGCTTTTAGCAAACGTATTGGCATGGATCTTTGCGGTTCGGCTCTGACACTTGATTCTGCCTTTGATTCTAAGGTGAATCATAAACTTATTAGAGGACACGGGTTGAGACCCGTGATTTATCCTAACCGTCGCAATGCTAAAGAACCTATTGTCATTGCGCGTAAGTTCCGTTGGTTTGACAAAAGGATATACAAAGACCGATATAAAGTTGAGCGAACTTTCGGGTGGCAAGACACTTACCGAAGACTTGCCCTGAGCTATGATAAACTCAAAGAGACCCGTCTGGGGTTTCGTCATCTCGCATATTCAATGATTAACTTTCGTATAACTTTCAACCATTCATAGCGCGTACTCGCTATGAGTTC
>PYJC01000073.1 GCA_003635255.1 Candidatus Poribacteria bacterium
CACGGTTGCAAGTGGAAGCCACGACGGGACAATCCTCCTATGGGAGCTGCCTTAGTCACATCACAAACCCTCCACTCTCGCATCTGTATCACGACATTATGCACGCACAAATTTTATGCAAAAAAACGGGCGGATTTTCACATCCGCCCATCGAAAAAACAGAAAACTACAAAACCCACACTGCCATCTTGCCGGCACCACGATTACACCACGTATAATACGGAATCGCGGTAACATCTATCTGCCTCGCTTTCGGTCCCGTGAGATAGAGATTATCTCCCCACTCAGTGTCATCCAACACGCTGCCCGTGCCGCGGATAACTGTAACACCGCCCAACAAATCGCTGTTGAATGCTGTTTCCAATCCACCATCATTGCCGAGAGACAGCGTCTGAAACGCGCCATCGGGATTGTCAACATCTTCAAAGCAGTAGACGAGCGGACCGCGATGTAAAGCAGAGCGTCCAAGGTTTTCTCTCACAAGCGGATGCGCGTGGACGCGTGTAACAGGCATCGCGAGTTGAAGTTCTACACGGTCACCGGCGCGCCATTCTCGTGTAATGGAGAGATAACCGTCCGAATTCGCTTGGGCATTGTAGACTTCTCTGTTGATACGTGCTTCAAATTGTTCACACCATCCCGGCATCCGTAGGTTCAAACTGAAGAGTGCCGGTGCTTGCGGCGTGATTGTTAGCGTTACGTCGCCCGTCCACGGGTAATCGGTTTCTTGTGTGAGTCTCACGGGAACATTCCCCGCAACAATCGCATCAGCAGTGCCACCGACATATAGATTCACCCAGAGACCTTCTTCCGATTCGGCGTAGATGTACTGTCCGATAGAGGCGAGAAGTCGGGCGATATTCGGTGGGCAGCATGCACATCCGAACCATTCGTGTCGATGCCGATCGCCGTGGCTTGCCAATGGGTTCTGATAGAAAAAGCCAGTGCCGTCGAGTGAGATCCCGGAGAGTGCGCCGTTGTAAAGTGCCGTCTCCAAGACATCAATGAAGCGAGACTCACCGCGCAGTAAGAACATCCGGTGTGCCCAAAATATCAGTCCGATTGAGGCGCACGTCTCAGCATAAGCAGAGAAATTCGGGAGTTCATAATCTTTCGTGAAACCTTCGTTGTGTCCAGAGGGTCCCACACCGCCCGTGATATACAAACGTTTCCCGACGTTCTGCCAGAGGGATTCGAGCGCGTTTGTGATAGCAGTATCACCCGTTTCATAAGCGATCTCGGCGGCACCGCTGTAGAGATACATCGCGCGCACGGCGTGCCCGACACATTCTGTCTGTTCCTGTATCGGAAGATGTGCTTGCGCGTAATGCCCCTCATATTTTCCGTCGCGCGTAAAATGATGCTGATACGCGCCGAGTCCACCCGGAAGGTCGGGGTTCTCTAATTCTTTCTCAAAAATTGACGGTGAATGTCCACGCCGTGTAACAAAGTATTCCGCGAGCGACATGTAGCGGACCTCGCCTGTCACACGCGCCAACTTCACGAGTGCAAGTTCGATCCCTTCATGTCCGGGCAGCCCATCGCGTTTGCCGGGTCCAAAGATGCTGTCAATCAAATCCGCAAACCGACACGCAACGTCTAATAGGGTCTGTTTTCCTGTGGCTTGATAATGCGCCACACCCGCTTCAAAAAGGTGTCCGGCGCAATACAGTTCGTGCATCATACCGAGGTTCTGCCACCGTTTTGTCGGTTCAACCAACGTGAAATAGGAGTTCAGGTAACCGTCGGGTTGTTGGCTCGCTGCGATCTTTGAAATGACCGCATCCAGTTCCGCTTCCCATGCTGGATTCGGATGCGTCCAAAGTGTGTATGATGCCGCCTCAACCCATTTATGGACATCGGAATCGTTGAAAAAGAGGCCTTCAAAATCTCCGGACATCAAGCCAGCGGCTTTCGCGAAGTTATCAATCCTCCCCGTTGTTCGGCACTGCACGAGTTCATGCGGGATCGTCGCCTCAGAATTCGTTTTCTGACGGGGTGCCCAAAACCGATCGTTAATCGTGACAGCCGTAAATGGAAGTGCTCTCAAAATTTTTTCCTTCAGATATTCCTTGGAAATACGTTGGTCTCTCAAAAATTTTCGTATAATTTGTATCAGTAAAGAGATGACCCGTTTGTCCAACTTGCTCTTAACTGATAACTGACAACTGATAACTGATAACTTGTATCAACGACTCAGCACGCTAATCTCTTGGAACGCTTCTCTGGGCAAGTATTTGCCTAACACATTCCGAATATCTGTTTCTGCGAGTTGCTGCGGTGTGATTAAAACACATTTATTCCGAGAACTCTTGCTCCAAGATGCCTCAAAATCTTTGTAACTCATTCGACGCTTGGTGGAACTGGCGGGCTGTTGAAAGTGAACTTCGCTCAATTGGTCGTTGTAATCGGTTATCGGCAAGATTTCTGGAGATCGTCCTTGAAATTCAATCATCACAATAGGAGCCCAACCTTTCGCAACAAACGCCTTTAAAACATCGAACGAACAGTTGGAAATAATAGCACTGTGCTGCACTGTCCCACGCGTCCTTGCGTGAAAATCAGCAAGCCCGGTTCTGCTCCGAGTACGCGGTGGTTCTTTGAAGGCATTTCTGATATAAGCCATCTTTTGCAAATGGATAGTAGCCGATTTCGGTAAACTCGCGTCGCTCTGCATCGACTGCGGTTTTGTCGCCTTTTCAGCGGCAGCGATCGCTGATTCAGGCACATGATATTGTCCTTGAGGCGGTGTACCACAATTTATTGCCAGCAGTCCGAAGACAAACAATACGACACAGGCACGAACAGTCGAATATGAACCACCACCGAGTAAGACTTGACGCACTTTTCTGAGAAAAAACAGATGTCGTTTCATAATCTCCTTCCTCCTTTGTCTATCAAAACGATTTGCATCGGGAACGGTTTACATGTTTAATTTAAATGTTAATCGAGTTTAACCGCAATTTCTCGTTTTTCCTGCCACGATTCCACGATGGCTTCAGTTATTCGTAATGCTTGCAAACCGTCTCTGCCTGTCGGGGCGGGTGATCGGTCAGTGAGTAAATCATCGACGAGTGCCGCCATCCGTAGCGCAAATGTCCCATCAAAAGCAAGTTGCTCGGCTCTAAAAATGGAGGGTCGATATTCTTCAACGACCTGATTGTCGCGTTTCATCAAAGTCGCACGTGTGAGGACATTATCAACAACAATTTCGCCATCGGAACCACAGATTTCGAGATGTTCAATCGGGTGGATGAAATCGCTATCCCAACTTGCAAGCAGTGTCGCGACGACCTCCGTCTCATATCGGAACGAGATAGCCATACTCGTGTAGCATGTATCTTCGCCTTCGCGTGCTTCATGTTTCCGGGGTTTCGCCATCTGCACACAAACGGCGACAATTTCGCCACCGAACCATCGGAGCAGGTCAATGGCATGCGTCTCCAGTTCGTAAAGTAGGTAATATTCTCCCTTCCACGTTGAAGCGGGACCCCCTTGAGATAATTTCATGTCTAAGTAATACGTCTGCCCAATCACCCCTGCGTCAAACCATTTCCGGGCTTGAACATATCCCGGGGCAAATCGGCGATTGTAATCAATAGCGAGGTGAACACCCTTCTCTTCTGCTTTGGCTACCATCTGTTCCGCTTCGTCAATGTAAAGCGATAGTGGTTTCTCAGAGATAACATGTTTCCCGGCTTCCAGACATTCCATCACGGGTTCAAAGTGCTGATGGTCAGCGGTTACGACATCTACCAAGTCGCATTCCTCATGTGCAAGCATCTCCTTGATGGAGGGATACCACTTGGCGATATTGAGTTCTTCGGCACGTGCTTGTGCTTTCGCAGTGTCTATATCACACACTGCCACCAATTCCGCACCCGGATGCTGCAGATAGCCGAGTTGATGCAGACGTCCTACGCCACCGCACCCAACTGCTGCAACTTTCAGTTTCCCTGCCATAATCGTATTCTCCTTTTTACGCGCTGGGCGCCTCGCGAGCACAAGTGCTCCTCCGAAAATTCTGATCAGACCTAACACCCTATCTTTAGAAATCTGTTTTCGACTTACAAATTCCCATCTACAACATATAATACATTATGGATAAAAAAATTAGCAAGTGAAAATTTTTCGGGGCATTGCGTTCTCTTGCTTGTAGAAGGGGAGAACACCCAAGCAAAAACACTCTGATTCCCGACTTTCCGCCTAAAATAGTCCTGCGTCCGAAACGGAAGTTATTTGCGTAGCCGATGCTTTTGTGTTATACTGCTCTCATCAAATCTTGAAAAGGGGTGCCGCAATGAACTGTCCACGCTGTAAACGCGAAGATGCCGTCAAAAATGGAAAAGCCAGAGGGAATCAACGTTACAAGTGTAACACTTGTGGCTTTCAGTTCACACGTCAGACAACTCGCGGAAGACCGCCGTGGCAGCGAGCCTTAGCGGTTTTCTTATACTGCCGTGGTGTTTCTATCAGTGATATTGCACGGACGTTCTCAGTGGCACCGAGCACCATCTTCAAATGGATCCGAAAATTTGGTTCCGAGCGGACACCCGTGCCTGAATCCACAGCAGATGGCGCAGTTCTCCTTGATGAAAATGAGATAACAGCGTATCTGAAAAAACAGAGTGAAGGCTCCGAATCTGGAAAGATTTTTGTCGTGATACCGGAGGATATATCGTCTGAGAATGTGGTCGTCGGGATTAAGCAGGATTGATCACAAACCACGTCACGGGTGTACAGTTCAAAGCCATTCAATTCTCTTGTAGGAGGGATCTCCGAATCCCAACGTGTATGAGTTGTCAGTTATTGGAAAGTTTTAAATGCCTTGCAGTGAGAGTAAAGGAGTCAGCAACTTTAGGACACTTCGCAACTTTAGATACACTTGTAGACTTCTTGACGCCTGACTGCTGACGGCTACTCCATTGATAACTGAATGCCTGTGTACAGTCCAGGGTTATTTAGTTCTCGGTTTTTTCGCCCAATTTTGGACCCCCAGGACCGGTAGGTGCGGTTTGCAACCGCACCGGGACTGGAAAAAGAAAAGTCAAACATTTAGAGAATCCGATAATTTATCTAAAACTAAATCGCCCTGGTGTACAGTCCAGTTTGCCTTGACAATCTCAAGAATCTATTTTAAAATTAGAGGTGGAGGTAAAAAAGTAAGTTATGAAAACACGACTTTTAATAACAAATTTTGGTTTACAAACGCTGCCAAAATTTGGAAGAATTATCAAGTATAGTATAAGTATATGTCTATCCATGCTCCTCTTTGTAGGCATTGCAAACGCAGCGGATTCGTTCGGGGACCCGTTTGAAGGTGGCGACTTGAAAAATCCTAATTGGAAATGGCAGAACGAACCCCCGAAATGGGATGTCGGTAAGACCCGTGAAAATTATCTATATATTGACAGCGAACCCAACCGAAATCTCTGGGCAAACGATATGTCGCATTTCCTGTATCAGGAAACCGATACGGATATGTTTGATGTCGAAACCCGTTTCTTTGCCAAATGGGATACCAGTTCTGGCGTTAATGGACTGGTCGTGAAAAGCCCATCAGATGATAATTGGGTAACCATCAAATTCTGGTCGCGGGATGCAGGGGCGAAAGGTCATATCCAGTATCAAACTAAGCAAGCCGGGATGGGACCGCCTGATATCCAATGGAGATTTGGTGATTGGGGTGACATCGAAATGGCCCTCCGACTCAAAAAAGACGGCGATACATACACTGCTTGGTATAAAGCAGCGGAAGATAAGGATTGGATGGATATTGGAGAAGGTGACTTTGAACTCACACCGCCCTTATGGCTCGGAATTTATGCCGGTGTTGCTGCAGGCGCAGGGAACCTGGAGGTCGAATACGAATACTTTGTAGACAACCTGAACCCCTTCCCGGTTGAACCCGGTGGAAAAGCGACAACAACTTGGGCAGCAGTAAAATCCCAATATTGAGGATGGACAAAACGTATGCGGTATTATCTGATTCTTTTTTTTCTTTTCTTTGGGGTTTCCGCACTCGCGGCATCCACCTTCAAGGATGTCAGTCTCACCGCAAATGTCTATCAGCGTGGAACACCCGCTGATCCGGAGTCCGGGGCCTGGTGGGGTCCCGGTACCGCCGCTGTAGATTATGACAACGATGGTTGCTGGATGGACATTTTCGTCGTCGGTGATGGTGGGTTGCCGAACGCACTTTATCGTAATAACGGTGATGGAACGTTCACAGACGTAGCAGAGAAGGCAGGGGTCGCAAACACACCAAATGGACGCGGCTGCGTCTGGTTCGACTACAACAATGACGGATGGCGGGACCTCTATGTAACCTGTGCCGGTCCCAACTTTCTCTTTGAGAACAACGGTGATGGCACCTTCACAGATGTAAGCACGCACGCAGGGATCGCTGACGAAAAACACGGCACCGGTCCCGTTATCGCTGATTATGACCACGATGGATGGTTGGACATCTACATCGCCAATTGGGGACGTGCGCCTTCCCTTTTAAACCCAGACCCCGCGCCAAAAACCAATATCCTCTACCGCAACCGTGGCGATGGCACCTTTGAAGAAGTTACAGGTATCGCTGGTGTTGATGATGACGGCATCGCTTGGGGCGCAATCTTCTTTGACTACGACGGCGATACTTGGGCAGACCTATTCGTTGCAAACGATCACGGACCGGACAAACTTTATCGCAACAGAGGTGATGGCACCTTTGCTGATGTCTCGGAGCAGTCCGGCATCGTGACCGAAATCAACGGAAAACCGACAGGCGCGATGGGGCTCTGCGTCGGCGACTATGATAACGACACAGATCTTGACTTTTTCATCACCAACTACGATGCGGATCTCCTCTGGCGAAATAACGGGGACGGCACGTTCACAAATGTCGCTGAAGATGTCGGTGTGGCAAACGAAGGCGTGGGCTGGTACGCCAGTTTTGTTGATTATGACAACGACGGTTGGCGCGATCTTTACGTCGTCAACGGCGATGTCGATGGCTCGCAGAAAACCAATCGCAACCGCCTCTATCATAACCAAAACGGACAATTTGTTGACCGTGCGGAGGCACTCAATGTCACTGTTGATGCAGTTGCCCGCGGCGCAACCTCTGGAGATTTTGATAACGACGGCGATGTCGATTTCTATGTCGTCAACAACACAGGAAACACCCTACTTCAAAACGACCTGGATCCCGGCTTTTCAAACTTTAAGATTAAGAATCGACGTGGCTTTCCGAACTCTAAGAATCGACGCATCAAAATTAGGTTGATCGGTACAGAAAGCAACCGCGACGGCATCGGCACACGCGTAACAGTGAAGGTCGGTAACCGCGTTCAGACGCAAGAATTAATCTGCGGCACCGGTTTTTTAGGCAGCGATAGTTTAGAGCTCGAATTCGGTTTTGCTGGATTGTATCAATCCGGTTCCATCACCTTGGCATGGCCCTCCGGGATTGTCGAAACGCATCAATTCGGCTTTGGTGGGGATGTCTATACCTTTACGGAAGCGGGTGATGTCGTGACGGCGGTTGAACCGATTGGAAAACAGACCACAACATGGGGACGGATTAAAGCCGCTGAGGTCTTTCAAAACTATCCCAATCCGTTTAATCCTGAAACTTGGATTCCATACCGACTCTCTGAACCCAGCGACGTTCAGATCTCTATCTATTCTCAAACGGGTGAACTGATTCGCGACTTCAACCTCGGGCATCAGGCCCACGGTGAAAAGGTGCTTTACTGGAATGGCAAAAATAGCGATGGTGAAACCGTCGCCAGTGGCATCTATTTTTACAAGTTCAAGGCAGGCGATACCCAGAGCGTTCGGAAAATGTGGCTGATGAAATAAACACGACGCGTTACCCTAATACCTAACCAAAACAGTTCAAGCTCAGAATGGAGGGAAAAATGGCTGTAATCATAGAAGAAGGCACAATAAGCAATGGACGCATTGTCCTATCCAAACCACTCTCCTTACCAGAGGGGACTGAAGTACGCGTACAGATAGAACCAGTGGGGACTGCTGTAAGCGACGATGAAAATCAAGACAAAGATTCCAATGAATCTGAAGATTTTGCTAACCTGCCCTGCTTCGGAATGTGGGCAGACCGAGAGGATATGCGTGATAGTGTCGCATGGGTGCGAAAACAGAGAGAAATGGGAGGAACGACTTACCGATAGCCGATAGCCAAATGGACAATATATTTCTCAGATGGTGGGGATGCGGCGCATTTGACGCTCGCTTCGGCGATATCAATATCGCCTTTGATCCCTATCTCTTCAATCAGAATTTAGCAGATGCCGAGCCGATATACGACTATATCTTTATCTCTCACGAACATTTCGACCACTGCCATCCCGTAACCTTACAGAAATTGTGTCGCGGTGAACGTTTTAAGAAACTATTCGTTAACCTCGGATGCATGACACCGGCACTACCGATCGCCGAGAAATATGGCGACGCAGCGTTTGAACGCGACCTCCCAATCACCAAGCATGTTCCTGCCGATAAAGTACAGGTGCTCTACCCTAAACATCTCAACGAGAGCCAAGGCACATCGCGCGCGTTTCAAGGCTCAGACACACTTGACCTCGGCGATATTCAGGTCGAGACGATTGAAAGTGGTGAGAACCAGACCCCAAACCTACCGACAAACGGTTATCTCATAACACACATAAAAAAGAATGTCTCAATTTTACACACCGGCGATTTGCACGAACCCTATCCAGCGTTGATAAACCTACAAGGCAAAGTAGATTTCTTGATTCACATGAAACTCGGGCTCGGTGCCGGACTCGCACCTCGGCTCATTGAATTGATAGAACTGATCCAACCGCATTACGTGATACCAACGCATTACCGAACCGACAGAAAATCCGATCCCATACCAGTAGGACATTGGCCCCCGAACGTTACCGATGAAATGGCGTTCATTGAATCAATGCGTACCATCATTGGCGATAGGACACACCTCCTTCCTTTCACTGCAGGGATAGAATATGAAGTGGAAATGCCAGAGAAGCAGGTTATTTGGAAATGGGAATGGTTCAACACATGGGATGTTCCACCGTGGCGGGAGTAAGTTTCCATAGGAACTTCTTCATCCTCCATTCTAAAGACATACTATGAACAAGGAGTTACACGCATGCGCCCAAAATGTTTGCTGATTTTGACGATACTTTTTGTTTCAATGTTGTTTCACGCGAATGTCTTTGCCCAAGATTATACGCAGTGGAATTTACCCGAAGGTGCCAAAGCACGGCTCGGTAAAGGCACAATAACCGGAAATATCCAATACTCTCCAGATGGTAGTCTGCTGGCGGTTCCCAGTTCCATTGGGGTCTGGCTTTACGATGCGGACACCCATCAAGAAATTAACTTGCTCGTCGGGCATACAGCACAGATCTCAGTCATCGCATTTTCCCCGAATGGAAATACACTTGCTGCTGGAAGTACAGACGGAACCATCCAGTTGTGGAACCCACGTACCGGCGAACAGAAAGCGTCTCCGAGAGGACACAATCGCGGTAGTATTACTTCCCTCGCGTTTTCGCCTTTGTGGCAAATCGACTTACTTGCAAGTGGTGGTTCAGACAAAACAATTCGATTGTGGGGCGCGAGTACAGGCAACTACATAACGACTTTAATGGGACATACGGGACCCGTCACTTCTGTTGCATTCAGCCCAGACGGACTAATGCTTGCCAGTGGTGGTGGACACAAAGACAACACAATTCGATTGTGGAATGCAAACGATAACTTACGTAATTTCCGTCTCACTGTCACCACCCTCACAGGGCACAAATATGGCGTTACGTCCGTTACGTTCAGTCCAAATGGACGGATGCTTGTCAGTGGAAGTGGGGATGGGACAATTCGATTGTGGGATCCATATACTGGGCAACACAAGGCAACCCTCGCGGAACACACACTGGGCGTCACTTCCGTTGCGTTTTCTCCGGATGGGCAAACACTCGCGAGTGCGGGCAGTGACGAAACCGTTCGGTTATGGGATCCTGCGACTGAAACGCTGAAGGTAACCCTTGCCGGACATACCGGTTATACCGGTTCGGATGCCTTTGTTGCGTTCAGCCCAGATGGACGAACCCTTGCGAGTGCAGGTGATGACCAGATGATCCAATTTTGGGATTATGTCACCTTCCAACACAAGTCTACTATCACCGGTCATACTTTTCCAGTTAATAAGATTGCCTTCGCACCCGATGGACAGATTTTCGCGAGTGTGAACGATGGTAAGGCAATTCACTTATGGGATACCGATACAGGGCACCTTCGGGATACTCTTATTGGACATGGAGGACGGGTCTTTGCCGTTGCATTCAGTCCAGATAACCAAACGCTCGCCAGCGGCGGCGGATGGGGCGATAACGCAATTCGGTTATGGGATGTACATGCCGGGCAACCCAAAGTGCCTATCACAAGCCATAAACATGGTGTGGAGTCCATCGTGTTTAGTCCAGACGGTAGCACAATGGCAAGTGGCAGTTGGGACAGCACAGTTCGATTGTGGGATGCTGATACAAGTGAACACAAAGCAACACTCAGAGCTGGTGCCACTGTCTTTACTGTAGCATTCAGCCCAGATAGTCGTACGCTTGCCAGCGGAGGGCGGGACAATGCAATTCACTTATGGGATGTAGAGAGAGGAGAACACCTATCATCTTTGAAAGAACACACACGTATTGTCGATACCGTGGCGTTTAGTTCAGATGGTGGGACCCTTGCCAGCGGCAGTTCGGATAACACAGTTCGATTGTGGAATATACAGACAGGACAATCCTACGTCACGCTCATGGGACATACGTCTCGTGTCAAATCTGTTGTGTTTTTCCCTGATGGGAAAACGCTTGCCAGCGGCAGTTGGGATGATACAATTCGGTTGTGGGATACACAAACAGGACAGCTTCAAGCGACACTCACAGGGCATACTGCTGATGTTAACACGCTCGCCTTGTCCCCTAACGGTGGCACGCTTGTCAGCGGAAGTAGAGATGGCACAATTCTCTTGTGGCCCTTCACGCCCATCGAGCCAAAGATAAAAGCGGATGTGAATGGCGACGGTATCGTGAATATCCAAGATTTGGTGCTGGTCGCTTCGCATTTCGGGGAGACTGGGTTAAGTCCCGGAGACGTAAACGGTGATGGTGTCGTGAATGTCCAAGACTTAGTGTTAATTGCCTCCCATCTCGGGGACAATTAGAGGCACAGATCAACACCGAAAAAACGAAAATTTGGAGAACAGTTAACGTGTCAACAGACCAACGCCTCCGCGTCGCTATCTACGGCTGCGGCAATTTCGCGAAACGGACGCGCATTCCAAATCTATTACAGACAGATGCAGTTGATATTGTCGCTGTGTGTGATAGCAATTTACAAGCAGCACAGGAAATCGCAGCCGATTTCAGGGTTCCACACGTCTATCACACCGAAAATGATGGTGCCTATAAGATGCTTGACGCTGAAGCCATTGATGTGTTATACTCTATCGTGCCAGCGTACGTACGAACCGATGTTGAAGTGACCGCAGTGCAAAAGGGGATCCATCTCTTCAGTGAGAAGCCACAAGCCATCACGATGCACGTTGCGCGCCGAATAGATAACGCTGTTCAGCAGGCAGGCGTTATCAGTACCGTCGGATTTCGTGAGCGGTATCGTCCACTCTTTCAAGAAGCACGTCGATTTTTGGCTGATAAACAGATTGTGCATGTCCGCTTCCAGAGTTTCGGGGGATTGCCGCCTTTGACGGATACAAGTGCTAAAACGTGGTGGGCAGATATGGACAAATCCGGTGGTCGTGCCCTTGATTGGGGGGTCCATGCAACGGATTATAGTCGGTTTATGACGGGCTTGAATGTCGCACGAGCGCAAGCCTTCTATTGTGAACGTCCTACTTACGCAACCGCTTTGTCATCGAGTTTCAATTACTGTTTTGACAACGGTGCTACGATGACGCTGAGTTTCGTCTCATCGGGACCCACTCCAAGAAACGAACCGTGGTTTACGGTCTTCTATGAGGACGGATGCCTTGAAATTTACCAATACGATAGAATTGAAGTCAATGGTGAAGTCCTTTATCAAGCTGACGCATTCGATCCGTGGTTAGAACAGGATAAAACCTTTATCCGTGCTGTACAGACGATGGATACGAGCATATTACGCAGCGATTACCACGATGGTCTCTTCTCTTTAGCACCCGTTTTGGCTGGCTGGGAGTCCGCCCGTCGTAACGGCGGATGTATTGATATCGCGTCATTCATGAATGACGTGTAGTTGAAAATCAAAAAAGGAAAAATTATGGATGCAAGATTAAGAAAAATTCAGATTACACCCATGAAATTCGACAAAGAGGGGGCGATGCAGCGTGAAGAATTCGCTACGCTTACCATTGAAGTCCCCATGGATAGCACAGCGCAACGCGCCGCTATTATAGAATTGTGTGAACTCCTCGACCAAGAATGGGTTGTTGTTAACGTTGAGGGAAAAACAGTCGTAGCTGTCAGCACCGCTTGATTTAGTAGTTATAAGTTGTTGGTTAAGAGGGGCACATAACGCAATCAAAAACCTCTTAACTTATAACCTCTTAACTTATAACTTATAACCTTAAAAAATATGAAAAAGAAATGGCTTTTTACACCCGGTCCCACGCCGATTCCACCCGAAGCATTGTTAGCGATGGCACAGCCGATAGACTACCATCGCAGCGAAGGTACTGTCGCCTTAATTAAAGACGTTCTCGAAAAACTCAAACACGTTTTCCAAACTCAGAACGATGTCCTCTTCTTAACATCATCTGGAACCGGTGGTATGGAGGGCGCAGTTGCGAATCTACTGTCTCGTGAAGATAAGGTGATTGTGATCCGGAGCGGGAAATTTGGCGAGCGATGGGCTGATATCTGCACCGCCTTCGGTGTCGAAGTTATACCCATTGACGTAACGTATGGCAATGCTGTCGAGCCACAGGCGGTCGAAACACTCTTAACCGAACATCTTGATGTAAAAGCAGTTTACGCGACGCTTTGTGAGACTTCGACTGGCGTTCTACACGACATTAAGGCACTCGCGCGCCTGACTCAAGTGCGTCCGACACTCTTGATTGTTGATGCTGTCAGCGGACTCGGTGCTGACGATTTACAGATGGACAATTGGGGTGTGGATGTCGTTGTCTCTTGTGCTCAAAAAGGGTTGATGACCCCACCAGGCTTATCGGTCGTAGCACTCAATCAACGTGCGTGGAACGCAGTTGAACGTTCTGACCTCCCGAAATATTACTTTGACTTCCGCAAAGCATATGAGACCGGGCTGCAAGGTTCTGTCCCTTACACACCGGCGGTGACACTGCTGACAGCACTACAATGTGCGTTGGATCGTATCTGTGAAGAGGGGATCCGCAATACCATTGAGCGGCACAGTCGCTTAGCTGCTGCGACCCGAAGTGCGGTTAAAGCATTGGGGCTTTCCCTTTTTGCTACATCGCCAGCGAATACCGTGACCTCAATTCGCTTACCGGAAAAAGTTGATGGAAAAGCGTTTATCAATCTGATGCTTGACAAATACGGTATTACTTACGCTGGCGGTCAGAGTCAGTTGAGTGGAAAAATCGTCCGAATTGCGCACCTCGGTTGGATGAATGAAGGTGACGTTATCATCGCTATTTCCGCGTTTGAGCGGGGCTTAGTGGAAATCGGATGCGACATCCCGATTGGGGCAGGCGTTACCGCTGCACAAGAAGTTTTCCGTACTGTCAAATATTAGGTTCCCGCTCCGATTTTTCCGATAAAAAAACAAAAACGTAGTCCGTAATGTAATGGAGGGGTTTTTGCTTGGGTGTTTCTTCAGATCTACGGAATGGGAATCCAAGTATCAAACTCACCTAACCGAACCGCAAGGAAAGTTAAAAGTATGTCTGAGACGACACTTTTTGATGCCTCGTATGAACAGCGGAAAAAACCGCTGCTCATCCAAACATTGGAACGGCTCCACCCCATTTATAGTAAGTCGGAACTAAATTTTTTACGTATCGACAGTATGAGCCGCGAGGGGTTAGCACAACGTTCCGGACGCGGGTTTGTAAATCGGGATATCCTTGAAACTGTACTCGGCAATTTGCTGGAATGTGTTGCACCCGGATCACACAATGCGCCGCATCTTGCGCACCAAAAACGCGAACTCTCGGAAGCAATCGAAGAGGTAGCCGATCAGCTCTATGCAATGGTAGCACAATCCTTTTTGGCTGTTAAAGACGAAACACCACTTGAAACCGCACTTGAAACCGCTTTTTCGCTCCTCTGGGAGCTGCCACGGTTTAAGAGTCGGGCACTCTGGAATCGCTTCGCCTCTCTCAAAGATCCGGCTGTCTGGGATGCATACCTACTTCACAACGGAATCTCGCGTGAAAAACTCGCAGCCATTGATTTCCGATCCCAAATTGACACCGCTATTCAAGAACGGACCTTTGAACCGTATCAAGATTTTCTCGGTACGCTAAATCTCGCCACCGTTTTGGATTATCAACTCCAGTTAGTCGGAAGCACATACCCGGGGTGGCGCGTACTCTTTTACCACGATGTCGCACACGCACTGACACGCAGCGAAGCTCCCGAAGAAAGTCCGGATATTCACAGGGTCCCTGTGCCTTTGTTACCGCGTGCTATTTCCGAACTCGCTGGACGCTACTATCAAGCCGATTTACATCCTGAGACGCAGATCGGGGACGCTAATTTCCTTGAACACCCGCATCGCGGCGTAACCACTGGGCAAACGGGGATTATCGGTTCTGGATGCGTCATCTACCCGAGCACATTCGGTGGATTGAGCGTCAAAGTCAAGCAACGACACCCTGTCATCGGCGATTTTGTTGAAATCGGCACAGACACAAGTCTCCTCGGTCCGGTTCAAATTGCGGACCATACGACTATCGGGACAAACACCGAAATTTACGGATTCGTAGAAATTGATCAAAGTTGTCGTATCGGTTCATCAGTTGTTATTGGGACTATTCGGGGGGCTGCTGAACATCCGGGGAAAATTATGATTGGCGATGAAGTGCGCATTGGTGATGGTACTGTCATTGAAAATACATCTGAAATGGACCTGATTATACCGACCCGCGCACAGATTCCTGCCCGAAGCCACGTTGCAAACGACGGATTCGGATTCCCGCGATACATAGTCTGATTAAAAAAATGGAGGAAAAGATGAAAAACATTATGGAGATGGATCCTATTGAAGCTCTTGAGCTGCTAAATATCCTCGTGAACGATCAGATTTTCGCGGCGCGCGAGCGGCTCATAGTGTTGCTCAACGAACCCCCTTCCGCTGAGAATAGACGAGAACTTGAGACAGAGTTCCGTGAATTCTATTGTGGTTATGAAAGCCTCGCGTTCTTTCTTGAAACGTATGAGGAGGACCCATTAAAGGGGCTACCTCGCCACGAATCACTAGCGAAAAAATTAAAACGGCAACGTGAATACATCCTCGCCAATCGGAAGACGACCCTGGAAGAGCGGATGTCTAGACGCGCTGGTGCTTACATGAACAGCGATCCGATGCCGGAGAAGAAAATTTCGGAGCTGCCAACAGACGAATATAGAAAACTGCTACGCATGCTCGTGAGTTTGGAGCTTTTCTCGGTGCAAGAACCTTTCCTCGCATTGCTGGAGCAGAACGCCCCCCTTACCGAATTAGATGTTGCGTTTAGAGAGTTTTTCGTCGCCTACGAACTCTTGGAACTTGCATTGGAAGCGTATCATTATGACCCTGATGAGGGATTGGAATTACGACCAGAGGTCATCGAAAGGCTTGAACAAAGTATAGCGGATATTGAGGCAGGTGGTAAGACATATTCGCTTGAAGAAGTTTTCGAGGAGTTAGAAGGAGAATAGTTGTGTATACATTGCGGCACTCACGACGTGCCCGAACAGATATACAGCGTTTAGACCCAGTGGTAGCTCAGCAGATCCGCAATAAACTAAGATGGCTCTGTGAGAATTGCGACAATCGACCGCATAAAGCACTGAAGGGTGAACACAAAGGAAAATTTACTTTGAAGATAAACGACTACCGCGCTCTCTATACTTTTGATAGGCGGACCAGAGTGTTGACTGTCCACGAAGTTGGACACCGGAGCAAAGTCTACTAAGTATAACCATTCCCACCCATCGTCAGAAAAATACGAGGAAGTATGAAAAAAATAGCGCGCGCTTTGATCAGCGTCTACGACAAAACGAACCTTTTGGAAATAGCAACTGCCCTCGCACAAAGGGGCGTAGAAATCCTCTCCACCGGCGGCACTGCACGACATCTCCGAGACGCAGGAATTGACATCGTTGATGTCTCTGATTATACCGGCTTCCCTGAAATGTTGGACGGTAGAGTCAAAACCCTCCATCCGAAGGTTCATGGCGGTCTCCTTGCTGAATGGGATAACGCCGAACACAAGGCACAAGCGGAAGCACACAGTATCAGTCCTATTGATATGGTGATATGCAATCTATACCCGTTTGAAGCAACCGTTGCTAAACCAAACGTAACACTTCCGGAAGCGATTGAGAACATTGACATCGGCGGGCCAACCATGATTCGTGCCGCTGCGAAAAACTATCGACACGTCGCTGCCCTCACGGCACCGAGCCAATACCCACAAATTATCGCCGACTTGGATGCCAACGACGGTTGCCTCTCGGAAGAGCGGCGATTTGAATTAGCAAAAGCAGCGTTCGCGCATACCGCTCACTACGACACCGCAATCGCAGCCTATCTCGCCGATGATTCCCCCCTGATAAGGGGGGTTAGGGGGGGTAATAAAGCAGAAGATTCCGAAACAGACGAATTCTCGGATAACCTAACCCTCCATTTCAAGAAGGAACGCACGCTCCGCTACGGCGAAAACCCGCATCAGCGCGCCGCTTTCTACAGAACCGAAACCACGCCAGGACCGTCCGCTGCGTGGGCAAATCAACTCAGTGGGCAACCGCTTTCTTTCAATAATCTCCTCGACTTAGAAGCCGCTTTGGAGATCGTCAAGGACTTTAAAACCCCCGCGTGTGCCATCATCAAACATAACAATCCGTGTGGACTCGCAACGGCTGATAACTTACAAGAAGCCTTCATGAATGCCTTGGAATGTGATCGCACCTCAGCCTTCGGTTCGATTGTCGGCTTAAACCGCAAAGTAACAATCCAGACGGCGAACACGATCCGCGAAGCAGCACAAGCAGGCATAAAAATTGACGCGATTATTGCACCGAGTTACACTGAAAAAGCATTGCGAGCATTGTCGCGTGTCAAACGCCGTCCTATTTTTGAAACAGGTTCACTTTCAGATGCAGAACCTATCTTACAAGTTCGCAACGTTACTGGCGGTGTCCTCGTCCAAGACCCAGATATTCACGAGTTGAGTGCCGATGCATTAGAGGTTGCCACGCAGCGTGCACCGACAGACACAGAGATAGAATCTCTGTTGTTCGCGTGGAAAGCGTGCAAACATGTCAAATCTAACTGTATCCTGTTGGCGAACGGCATGCAGAGTGTCGGTATTGGTGCCGGACAGATGAGCCGCGTGGATGCCGCGATTATCGCTATTCGAAAGGCGGGTGAGAAGGCGAAGGGTGCCGTGTTAGCCTCGGATGCCTACTTCCCATTCCCCGATGGTGTCAAAATTGCGGGTGAGGCAGGCATCAGGGCGATTATCCAACCTGGTGGCTCTGTTAACGACGAGCCTGTGATTGAGACTGCAGACGCTTACGGCATGGCGATGGTGCTAACAAGCATCCGACATTTCCGGCATTAAGACCAATGTCTAACAGTTAGGGTATTAGGATCAACAAGAGAACTTTGTGTGAATATGGATGCTTAACTTGAGGTGAATATGGTGGATTTAGAAGCAGTTTGGTATCGGGTGCTAAAAGACACCTCTGTTGAACATTTCTCTATACACGGTCCCGATCATTGGGCACGTGTTGAAAGGAATGGTCTTTACGTAGCACAGAAAACAGGGGCTAATCAAATGATCGTGCAGCTGTTCGCAGTATTCCATGACTGCATGCGCCAGAACGATGATATTGATCCCGGGCATGGGCGTAGAGGTGCCGAATATGCCGTTCAAATCAAAAATGAACTCATCAATATTCCCTCAGACGACTTTGATAAATTATACTATGCGTGTGAATGGCATACAGATAAGGTAGCGATAGATGATGTTACGATCGCAGCATGCTGGGATGCCGATCGATTGGATTTGGGTCGAGTCGGATTTATATTGGACCCCCAATACATGAATTCCAAACCCGCCCAAGAAATAGCCAAACGCGATGATATTAGCGTGTTGGATCGCGTTGCGGTAAGGAATTGGGAGAAATTAGTTTGTAGGTCAAATATACGCTGATTTTCACAGATTATAAAAGAGGAGACAGATGTTTTCTGTTTCTTTTCATTGAGTAAAATATAGACAATTTCCTGTTTGCCTCTACACAGTTTTTGAACAAACTGGACATTCGACGATTTTTGTGATATTCTATGCCCAGAAAAATACAACAACTCATCGCGGACTTGAAAAAATCTGGTTTCGTTGATATAGGTGAAGCTTAAAGATGACTGAAAGTGCGAAATACGTCAAGATCGTTGAGTGGTCGGATGAAGACTAATATTTTTTCGAATATTGTCCCGGAATTATCGGTCCATGTTGCCATGGCACTGATGAAATTGAAGTTTATCAGCAGTTATGTGAAATCGTCGACGAGTGGATAGAAATCTTGCATCGTGACAATGAGACACTCCCACCACCAACTATTGGTAAGAATATTGAGAGATTTTTAAACGGAACTTAGGATGACCAAAATGAAAATGAAGGCTTTTCAAGTTGTCTTAGAAAGGGACAAGTAGCCCGATGAGCCAGATGAGAACGCTGTCTGGCGGGCTTACATTCCCGCTTTAGAGCATCAAGGGGCTTCAAGTTGGGGGTATACCCAAAAAGAGGCTTTAAAGAATTTACAAGATGCTGTTGATTTACTCATTGAATCGTTTTTGGCACATGGAGAAAAGCTGCCTGCTGGTCTTTCTACACAAACTCGTATCAGCGATTTGCCCTTAATCCATTCCTCGTCCAGTTGAACAGTAAACGCTCATAGGAAGTGAAAATTGCCTACAACACTAACACTCCCACCCATAATAATTACGGGAGCAGACGCATCCGAAAACGTCGGTGAACAGGCGAAACAGCTCGGTGCAATAAATGCCCTCATTGTGACCGATCCGGGAATCGCCAAAATCGGGTATGCCGACCAGATTGCCCAAAATTTATATGCCACTGGTATAAGTAGCACCTGCTTCTCCGATGTCACACCTGATCCAACCTTACAGAACGTACGGGACGGCTTGAAGCAATACATTGACGAAGCCTGTGATTTGATTGTGAGCATCGGTGGCGGAAGTGCAATCGACTGTGGAAAAGGCATCGCCATGAAACTCACCAACAGAGGCGATTTTGCAGATTACATGGGTGTGGATAAAATCCCGAATCCGGGTGCACCCCTTATCGCGATACCGACGACAGGCGGTACCGGCAGCGAAGTCTCCAAGGTTACCGTCATCACCGACACCGAGCGGAACGTCAAAATGATGCTCAGTAGTGCTTGTCTATTGGCACACGTCGCACTCGTGGACCCGCTGTTGTCCCTCACAACGCCGCCACACCTAACGGCAGCAGTCGGTGTTGACGCGTTGACGCACGCAATAGAGGCGTACATCTCCAAACGCGCACAGCCAATCACCGACGCACTTGCATTAAAAGCAATTGAGATGATTGCGGGGTCGCTACGACAGGCGTGGGCAGACGGTGAAAACGTTCCAGCACGCACGGATATGATGATCGGTGCATCTATCGCAGGGATGGCGTTCAGCAATTCCTCTGTCGCTTTGGTCCATGGAATGTCCCGTCCGATCGGGGCATATTTCCATGTCCATCACGGACTCTCGAATTCGGTGTTGCTACGCGATGTAATGGCATTTAGCGTTGTCGGCGCGCCAGCGCGCTTTGCAGATATTGCACGTGCGATGGGCGAACAGATTGACGGATTGTCTCCGATGCACCAAGCGGACGCAGCGGTCTCTGCCGTAGAACGACTTGTCACCGATATTCAGATGCCGCGCCTCGGCGAAATCGATAAAATTGACAGAGCGAAATTCGAGGACGTGATTGAACAGATGGCAGCCGATGCGATTGCAAGCGGCAGTCCCGCAAACAATCCGCGACAAGCCACCGCTGAAGAGATAGTTGCCCTATACCGTCAGTGTTTTTAAAAGTAGTAGGCATGCTCCGTCATGCCGTTCACATAGAAAGTAGTAGGCACGCGCCGGCGGGTTCTCCGTTCATACCTAAGGGGATCATGCCTCAATTATCTTGCATCGCAATTCTCAGAAGAATAATCTTAGCATTCTTGTTGTGCCTATCATTCGCCGGATGTGAAACTTCTGATATACTGCTCCCCGAAAGCAGCGCACCGATTTATTATGGAACGATTGATAGCATTGATAACGTCTACGATGGCGACACGATCCGAGATGTGGCGATCCTAATCTATCCGTTTTATTCGCCAACACTCGGAATAAATGAAGCGCAATTAACCCTCTGGCCCGGTATTGAGCGTCGCTCCGATGGCATTTATAGTATCACAGACATCAGAATCGCAGGGGTAGACACACCTGAGAAACGACCGATCCGCGGTGATCGCACGGAAGCCTCAATTCAAAGGGAGGAAGCGCGCGCGGAAGCCGCAACAGACTTCCTCAAACAACTCCTCCTTGACAATAGTAAGGCGGATGGCACCCTTGGATTCGTGATTCAGAATCCTGAACCGGATAAATATGCCGGGCGCATCGTCGCGGATGTGATATGTTTCAAAGATGGTGTATCTACCGATGTCGCTGAGGCGTTACTGGAAGCAGGACACGCCGTTATCTATGACGGCGGCACAAAAACGCACGATTGGGGTGCAGAATAGACAAAAAGGAATAACTTGTGAATAAACTCAAGATTGTTGTCCCCGGTGATTCACCACCGCAAATCCAAGGGTCCCCGCATCTCGAACGCCTGAAACCCTATGGTGATGTTGTCCTCTACACTGACCGACCCGAGACTGAAGAAGAGAAACTCCGCCGCGCCGAAGACGCAGACATTCTCATCAACTCACGCGGGATCGTCAAATGGCATGCAGAGACCCTACGCCAACTCCCCAAACTCAAGTTAATCTCGCTCTGCTCGATCGGAACGGATATGATTGGACTTGAGGAGGCGAAGGCGCGCGGCATTACTGTTTGCAATCAACCCGGACGCACCGCACCAGTTGTCGCGGAACACGGATTCGGACTGATGTTCGCACTCGCCAAGCGGGCGGCGTTCCTGACAGCATCTATGAAATCAAGTGGATGGCCCCGTATGGACAACATCTATCTGCAAGGAAAAACGTTAGGAGTTATCGGTACTGGACATATCGGCGCAGAGATGGCGCGTCTCGGGCGAGCCATCGGGATGAATGTTATCGCGTGGACCTACAATCCTTCAGCAGCACGTGCAGAGGAACTCGGTGTTGCATTTGTTTCTCTGGATGAACTCCTCCGCACTGCGGATGTTGTTAGTCTACATGTCAGACTGACGGGGGAGAGCCACCATCTCATCGGTGAACGTGAACTCGGCTTGATGAAACCGGGCGCGCTCTTAATCAACGTCGCCCGCGGCGGTGTGATTGATACCGACGCGCTAATTCGAGCATTAAACAGCGGACATCTCGGCGGAGCTGCGATTGATGTCTATGATCAGGAGCCGCTTCCGGCGAAACATCCGATCTTGGCATGTGAACAGGTGATTCTAACGCCGCATTGTGCCGATATGACCCCTGAAGGCGTTGAACTCCTTAACGAAGGCGCGGTGGACAATATCATCGCTTTTCTGGAAGGTAATCCGCAAAATGTTGTTGTTTGAGGTTTTCATTAACAACGGGAGATAATCGCGCAGAAACCCCCATGATTAAGAGTATAGGGGTTGATACGGGTGGTACCTTCACAGACATCGTGATGCGTATCAACGACAACCTATTTACGCACAAAGTCCTATCCACACCACAAAACCCGGCATACGCCGTGATACAAGGTGTGAGTGAAATTTTGCGGATGCATAATACCGATGCTGAGCGGTTGGAGATCGTCCACGGTTCGACAGTCGCGACAAACGCGCTTCTCGAACGTAAGGGGGCCCGCATCGCTCTCGTCACAACGAAAGGCTTTGAAGACATTTTAGAGATCGGCAGACAATCACGTCCGAGTCTTTATGATTTCTTCGTAGAACGTCCAGCACCGCTCGTCCCTACCGACAGACGTTTCGGTATATCGGAGCGCACACTGCACACAGGCGAAATACAGACCGAGATTAAACCCACCGATTTGGATGTGCTTGCCTCCGAACTCGCTGCGTTGCAACTTGATGCGGTCGCAATCTGTTTCCTTTTCGCCTACGTCAACCCGCGAAACGAACAGATCGTTGCAGAACACCTCACACGGCTTGGGATCCCAATTTCGTGTTCGCACGAAGTCCTGCCTGAATATCGTGAATATGCGCGTTTTAGTACCACCGTTGCAAACGCATTCATCCGTCCAACCTTAGAACGGCATCTTTCTACCCTAACAGATTCTGAACAGTTTCTGGAATCGTTCCGTTTGATGCTCTCCAATGGCGGTTGTGTTTCTGCCAAAATTTTTCAGCGCAGCTTGCAAGCTGAAAACTTGCTATACAGAGGTGAGTCGGCGGGTATCCGCACGGTTCTTTCAGGTCCCGCGGGCGGTGTCCTCGGCGCGTATCAGATCGCCAAAGCCGCTGGCTACGACCAGATCATCACGTTTGATATGGGTGGCACCTCTACAGATGTGAGCCTCTGTAATAACGGTGTCTCACTTACGACGGAGAGCACGATTAGTGGACTTCCAATCAAAGTGCCATTGATTGACATCCATACCGTTGGTGCAGGCGGCGGTTCTATCGCAACTGTGGATACCGGTGGCGCATTGCGCGTCGGACCAGAAAGTGCAGGTGCAGCCCCAGGTCCAATTTGCTATGGAAACAACGGGGAAGACATCACAGTAACCGACGCGAACCTCTTTTTGGGACGTATCGCTGCAACCCAGTTTTTAGGGGGGGCAATGTCCCTTGATACCGATAAGACCAGGACCCATATTGAAAAATTTGCAGCGCAACTCGGCATCCCGCCACTACAAGCCGCGGATGGCATCCTCAAGGTTGCCAATGCAGCGATGGAACGCGCCATCAAAGTCATCTCCGTAGAGCGTGGATTTGATACCCGCGATTTCACGCTCGTCTCCTTCGGCGGTGCTGGCGGTTTACACGCCGCATTTATGGCGGAAAACCTCGATATCGGAACAGTCCTAATTCCACCCAACGGGGGTTTGCTCTCCGCTTATGGAATGCTTTTTGCGGATGTTGTTAAAGACTATTCACAGACGGTGCTATTGAAGTTTGAAACCAGCAGCGAGGTGCTTCTTGAAACGTTAGATATTGGCTTTGATGAACTCTTAACCCGTGCGGAAAATGAGATGAAAGCGGAAGGATTCACGCCAGAGCAACTCAAAATTGATCGCTCGCTTGACGTGCGATATGAGGGGCAGTCCTATGAACTAAATATCCCCTATTCCATCGAAACAGGCACATCCACACAGGAGATACAGGTGTTTGTTCAAAAGTTTCACGCCACACATGATCAACGGTTCGGCTATGCGCGAACAGACGCACCAGTGGAAGTCGTGAACCTCCGACTGACAGCAATTGGCGAAACCGATAAACCTTCCATTCAACCCTTACCTCTCGTTGATACTGATCCATCTGAAGCATTTACCGTCCAAAACCGCGTCATATTCGAGGGTGAGGCACTCCTGACCGATTTCTATCGCCGCGAAGCGTTGCGTCCGGGGAATCAAATTGATGGTCCTGCGATTGTAACAGAATTTAGCGCGACGACTGTAATACCACCAAATTTCTATGCCGTTGTCGACGCGTATCAAAATCTTATTTTAACCAAGAAATAGAGTTGGGTAAATTCCTTTGACACGGCACATCCCATTTGATATACTTTCGACATGGCAGAAATTGTTGAGAAGCAGCCGCGCTGCTACAAGAATTAAAACCAATATCGCGTAGTCTGAAATAAAATGGTTCTCACTGCGAAGCAGGGTTTAAGAAACGCACGCCTATTAGCAATCGCACGCTATTTAACCGCAAGGAAAAGTAAAAATATGAAAATTACAGATGTAAAAACGATTCTGACAGCACCCGATGGCATTCGGCTCGTTGTTGTTAAGATTGAAACGAGTGAACCCGGTTTATACGGCATCGGTTGCGCAACGTTTACACAACGTCCGCTTGCCGTAGCAACCGCAGTCGATGAATATCTCAAACCTTTTCTCGTTGGGAAAGACCCAGCCAACATAGAGGACATCTTCCAGACCAGTTTTGTCAGTTCCTATTGGCGAAACGGACCCGTGCTGAACAACGCGCTCAGCGGTGTGGACATCGCCTTGTGGGACATCATGGGCAAGCGTGCCAATATGCCTGTCTACCAACTCCTCGGTGGCAAATGCCGTGAGGCTGCAACGCTTTATGCACACGCAGGCGGCGGAACTTTTGAGGAAGTGGAGGAAAGCATCCGTCGTTATATGGAGCAAGGGTATCGCTATGTCCGCGCACAGGTGGCAATACCGGGGTATTCGACGTATGGCGCAGGCGGTGGGAAGCGGAGTTCACCCGCCTTTGAACCGACACCTTATGTCAATACCATCATCAAACTCTTCGATCATCTCCGCACGCACTTAGGCGACGAAGTGGAACTCCTCCACGATGTACATGAACGTATTCCACCCATACAAGCCATTAATCTTGCCAAAGGACTCGAACCGTATAACCTCTTCTTCCTTGAAGATCCGTTTGCACCGGAAGACGTTGACTATTTTCAACTGATGCGCCAACAGACGAGTATCCCCATTGCCATGGGAGAATTGTTCAACAATCCGAATGAGTACGTTCATCTTATCAAGGATCGGCTTATTGACTTTATTCGGGTACATATCTCACAGATCGGTGGCATCAGTCCTGCGCGTAAACTCGCCGCATTCTGTGAATTTTTCGGTGTACGCACGGCATGGCACGGACCCGGTGATGTCTCGCCTGTTGGGCATGCCGCCAACGTGGCACTGGATTTGGCGTGCTATAACTTCGGAATTCAGGAGCAGCACGTCTTCGGTGAGAACACCAAAGCGGTCTTTCCCGGTTGCCCCGAAATTCGAGACGGCTGTTTTTGGGCAAATGATGAACCCGGACTCGGCATGGATCTAAACGAGGAACTCGCGGCACGCTTCCCGTTCCCTGAGCATCCACTCAACGGCGGTTGGGCACCCGTACGTCGGATGGACGGCACAGTCATCCGTCCATAGGTTAAAATACTTGAACCTTGCCGAAAACCCGCTTGCAACAACGGCAGCAAGCGGCACAGAAACTCAATAGGTAAAAAGATATGAAACCTATTGCTTATGCTGTTTTTATTTTCTTGACAAGTTTCGCATACGCAGAAATCCAGTTTACGCGGGTGACGGACGAAGCTGGTATCCAATTCCGTCATTTCAACGGTGCAACCGGTGAAAAGCATCTCGTGGAGACAATGGGCGGTGGTGCTGCTTTCTTTGATTACGATAACGATGACGACTTGGATCTCTATTTCGTCAATGGGGCACCCCTCACCGCAGGAACGGTTTTTAACCCCGATGCCCTGCTACCCACAAATCAACTCTATCAGAATAACGGCGACGGCACCTTTAGCGACGTGACACAACACGCTGGTGTCGGTGACACCGGTTACGGCATCGGTTGCTGTGTCGCCGATTACGATAACGATGGCTACCGAGACCTGTTTATTACCAACTTCGGGCAGAATGTCCTCTACCGCAACAACGGCGATGGCACCTTTACTGACACAACAAGCGATGCAAGACTGGTTGATGAACCGTGCTTCTCAGCCGGATGCGCCTTCGCCGATTACGATAACGACGGATGGCTCGATCTGATCGTCGTGAACTATGTGCTAATTGACTTAGCGACCGCTCCGGATTGTTCACAAGCTGAAATACCTGCCTACTGCCGTCCAGACGACTTTCCTCCCGCATCGGATGTCCTCTACCGCAACAACGGCGATGGCACTTTCACCGATGTGACACAGGAGGCAGGACTCACCGCACTCGGCAGAGGACTCGGCGCAATCTGGACGGATGTCAATAACGACGATTTTCTTGATCTCTACATCGCCAATGACCGAGAGCCTAACTTCCTGTACCGCAACAACGGCGACGGCACTTTTACAGAACTCGGTGAATTGCACGGCATCGCACGCAACGAGCACGGCGATGTGGAAAGTAGTATGGGCATTGATACGGCGGATTACGACAATGATGGCGATTTTGATGTCATTCTCACCCACTATCAAGCCGAAACCAATACACTCTACCAAAACGACGGAAATGGGGTCTTTTGGGATGTCACGGCGCAAAGCCACCTCAGTGAACCGACACGCCTACCGTTGGCGTGGGGCACGGGTTTCGTCGATTTTGATAATGACGGTTGGCTTGACCTCTTTTTCGCCAATGGACACCTCCACGATAATATTGAACAGTTGGAAGAGATAGGGGTCTACAAGCAACAGAACCAACTCTTCCGCAATCGAGGCGATGGAACGTACACGGACATTTCCGACAAATCTGGCGATGGGCTATTAATCAAAAAATCCAGCCGTGGTACAATTTTCGGGGACTACGATAACGATGGTGATCTCGACATCCTTGTAATAAACATCGCCGATACACCGGATCTACTCCGAAACGATATGCCACCGGTCCATCACTGGTTAGGCGTTAAACTCGTCGGTGAAAAGTCAAATCGCGATGCCATAGGCGCGAAGATAACACTTCAGAGTGGAGACACAAACCTGCTCCGAGAAGTAAAGAGTGGGACGAGTTATCTCTCACAAAACCCGCATCGTCTCTTGATTGGGTTGGGCACAGCAGATCGCGTTGATAGGATAGTTGTCCACTGGGAGAACGGCGTTCAAGATGTAGTTGAAAATGTTCAATGCAATCAGTGGTTGACAATTCGGGAAGGCGCGGGTATCATATCAGATTAAGTTGATTGATTAGACGAGGTTGCTAAGTCTTAATTTTCCTACGACCTTCATGGAGGATGATCTAATGGATAGCAAATTCTTTGTTACGATTCTTAGTCTTATCGTCACACTTATGCTCGCCGCAAGTCCGGCGGCACTCGCGAAAATTGATCCGGACACTGTTGTCGGTATGTGGCTGTTTGAGGAGGGCGCGGGTGATGTTGCTAAGGACACTTCTAAAACCGGAAACGATGGGACTATTGCCGGACCCAAAAAGTGGCAAGACGGAAAGTTCGGACAGGCACTGGAATTCAATGGGAATGATGTCTATGTCCAAGTAGATTCCAACAAAAGCATTATTCTCGAAGAGTTAACGATGGTTGCCTGGGCAAACTTGGAGCCGTCGCAGGGCACGCGTTGGCAGTCGATTATGATGCGCGGTCAGAACCCGCGCAACTATCTGTTGGTTGTGGATAGGGACAGCCAAAAACTTCAGCTCAGCATTACGAAAGGCGCGCCCGGCGCATGGGCGGGTCCGATTGCCGGTCCCGTTATCACAGGCGATGGATGGCATCACCTTGCAGGCGTTATCGGTGAAAAAGCCGGGCTGGTTATCTACACCGACGGTGAAGAAGTCGGCAAACAGGCGTATGCGAAGCCGAGTCTTGATGCCAATCCCGCTCGGATGCGGATTGGGGATGGATCAAACGGTGGGCATCAGTGCGAAGGTTTGCTCGATGAGGTCGCACTCTTCAATGTTCCGCTTGAGCAGGACGACATCAAAACCATCATGAACGACGGACTTGAGAGGGCAACAGGTCTGTTGGCGGTGGAACCCGAAAGTAAGTTGACAACAATATGGGGGAAACTGAAAACCGGCTTATAAGTACCTATTTCCGTTCTTGACGGATTTCTGCTAAACCCTCTTGGTAAAGTCGATTATCAGGCGCGAGTTCTATCGCCTTTAAAATAGCCGTTTCTGCTGCATCGTATCTCCCGACCTTGTAGCATAACCACGATAAAGTGTTGTGGTACGGCGCGGAATCAGGGGATAATTCTGTCGCATGGCGTGCCAATTCAACCGCTTTTTCCAAATTCCGATTGTGTTGCCCATACAAATAAGCGAGTTCGTGGTACGCCATTCCCGCTTCCGGTGTGAGCGCAATAGCGCGTTCGTAGTGTGTCTCTGCTTCATCGAACTTATTTTTCGCCGCATAGAGCGTACCGAGCAGCGTCAAGGTTTCTGGCAAATTAGTGTCAATCTCAAGCGCACGATGGAACTGCTTTAAGGCGTTCTCCCCGTCTCGGTTCTGCATGTAGGCGATACCGAGATTGTGGTAAATCTCCACTGTCTCTAAGCCGAGTTCAATAGCACGTTCATAGTGTGTGATCGCTCGCTTTGGGGATCCTTGCGCCAACGTGATGCTGCCGAGTCCGACGGACACTTGTGCAGTATAACTATCAGATGTACTATATTTGCTAATACGCTTGAGCGCATGGGTTGCCTTTTCGTATCTTTCGTGTTTGAGATAAGTCTTCGCGAGTTTGAGCAGTGCCGCGGCTTTTTCATCGGGGTCAGCGACGAAAACGGCTTCAAGATGTTTCTGGATCTCCGTATCCGCGGCTTTTAAAGCACGGAACCGTTGCATCGCTTTTTCGGCTTCGGGTATATCGCCAGTTTGCTGATAACATCGAGCGAGTTGGTAGTGAGCATTTGGCATCGTCGGCACTAACGCAACAGTTTTCTGATACGCGGCAATCGCAGCGTGCCAATCCTGCTGACGACTATAAAGCACACCGAGGTGGTAGTGTGCATCGGCAAAATCTGGTTTTTCTGCAATGGCTTTCTGTTGTGCAGTGACCGCCTTCTCAATTTCTCCACGTCCCGCATAGATTCTACCGAGATTATGATGTGCCTCAACGACACCTGCCACCCCTTGCTGTACCACTTCCATATAGAACCGGATAGCGTCATCAAATTTCCCCTGTTGGTACGCGATATAACCCAAACCTAACAGTGCTTGCGCCGCTGCAGTCTCGGTTTCCACGTTGCCCCTTTCATCTATAACCGAGTGGAGTGCTTCTTGGTAGGCGCGAATGGCTTCTGTGTAACGACCGAGTTGGGAGTAGGCGTACCCTAACCGGGCAAGTGTCTTTCCATTTTTCTCTGCGCCGGTGAAGTGTTGGATGGCTGCTTCGTAATTTTCGAGTTGGAGTGCCGCTTCCCCAAGCTCATAAGCGTTTTGGGCGAGGGCAAGGTATCCACCTAACGCATAAAGGCATAATGTGATGGATAGCCAACGAAGTGAAGTTTTCATTGCTATTTTGCGGCGTACGCGAAAAAACACCCCAGCAAAAACCCCAAATGCGACGTGCATTTACCTGACGAGGCAAAGTAAATGGGTTTAGTCAAACCCCAATCGTTTGACCTCTGTCTGGAGGGAGATCCCAGTCTTTTCACGGACCTGTTGTTGGATGTGTGCGACTAACTTCAGCACATCTTCTGCTGTTGCATTGTCAATGTTGAGGATGAAGTTCCCGTGGATCGTGGACACCTCTGCACCGCCGATACGGTAGCCTTTCAGTCCGCTAATGTCAATCAACCGTCCAGCGGAATCGCCGGGGGGATTTTTGAACATACACCCCGCATTTTCTTCGACGAAGGGTTGCGTTTCGACTTTCTGCTTGAAGAGCGTTTGCATCCGCGCTGTGATGGTGTCAACATCTCCGGGTTCAAGTGTCAGCGTCGCACCTGTAACACAGAAATAGGTGTCCAAACTGCTGTGTCGATATTCAAATTTTGCTTCAGCGTGGGTTAGATTAACAAGTTCACCGGTGTCAGTCATGACGGTAACATTTGTGACGACATCTCCGAAACTACTTCCCCATGCACCGGCGTTCATAATTAGCGCACCGCCAACGGATCCGGGAATACCGAGCGCGAATTCCACACCGCTCAAGCCACGTTGCGACATTGTTTTTGACAGGGCTGGCAGTGCGAGTCCCGCACCCACCGAAACGATATTTCCGTCCACCTCCAGTTTTGCCAACTCACTGACTAATCTGATACTGATACCTTTGAAACCCCTATCACTCACCAGCAGATTGGACCCGCGACCGATAACTGCAACCGGAATATCCCACTGCTTATGGAAGCGCGCCAATGCTGCCAGTTCGGAAACCGTGCTGACTTCGATGTAAGCCGTCGCTTCGCCACCAATACCGAAGTGGGTATGTTTTGCGAGTGGTTCTCTAAACTGGAGCCGTGAGCCAGGTTGCGTTACAATTTCCGGCAGTGCATCTTTCCAATCCATTCTTCTCTTCCTTTCCCTTCAAACGGGAAAGCGTATCCAAAGGTTTCTTCAATCAGATTCATGTCTGTCTGTCTTTTCGTCCTTTTCGATTCATGAAAAAAGACATCCATAAACCCCACCCAAAGCCTGTTACCATCCAAATAGGCAAACTTTCGAGCATCGTTTTCAAATTCCATTCTCCGCCATAATACAAAACCTCCCACACCTCGAAAAGCGCCCACGAGAGTCCACCGACACAGAAAGTGCCCAGCAAAAGCCAATGTATGAACTTTAGTTGAATTAGAGGGCGTTCAAGGACCTTCGCCACTCTCTTTTTTTCGTACGCAAGCCATCTTCGGCGGAAGAACCGGGCTGGGAAATACCACACTGGGAAAGTCATTGCCAATATGGCGAGACTAAAAACGTTCCATAGACACGGAATGATTTGATGGCAACTCGGACAAACAAAGCCAAACCAATGTCCAAGGGCGTTCCATTTTGCCCACAAACGCTGGTCATTTAGCGTTTCACAGTGTGGACACGGCACGTAAGTGCGTTCCATCCAAGGTTTATCGCTCTCTTTATCTGTCAACATCACTTTCGGGATCCGTTGTCCCAAAATCAGTTCGTTGAATATTGCTGCTGGAAACAATACCCAGAACAAGATAAGCGGGTGCCGGAGTGTCCATATTGTGAATCGGTTTCTGTCGTATTGCATCGGAGGTATCTCCATATCAAATACTGCTTGAAAGTGGAAGTTTCAATCCCCTTCAAATGGGAAAGCGTATCCAAAGTTTGGTGTGTAAGTCGCGGTAGGTTACGTAGATCATGAGTCACTGATCTCCATTCTATCTATGGCTTCCGCAACATCTTTTATTGCGTGTGCTGCACATGCTAATGCTTCGCCAAAATTCAAGGGAACGAGCCGTTTTGGACTTCGCTAAGATGGAAACAGCATCAGAAAGGCATCTCGTTTTACTCCCAATATTGGAAAGTTTCTTGCATATCTTCTTCAGGGATTTTGGTGAGTTCAGCAAGGGTGTATATCTCTTTAGCTACATCAGTAGGGGTTCCTATTTCTAATGGGATACGTTCTATTATAGGGTTTGTAGTACCGTCAGTTAAGGCTCGTCCACTGCCAAAGGTTTCAAGCCAGTTCGCTGCTGTTCCGCCAGAGGTGTAGCCTTGAGGATTTAGTACCACAATTTCTCTACAAGTCGAGAAAAAGTCTGATTTTTTGTCTTCTGGCATTTTTGAGAAGTGATCTAAGAGTTCGTCCCTTGTCGAACTGAGAACAGGCTTTTGCAGATTTTTTAGGGTCTTTGTTTCTCGTTTTTCATTGATGTACTTTATGACACAGAATTGCCTGTATGATAAGGTTTCTATTTTGTTGAGTATCTCTATTGCCGTAGATATACTGATGCGACTATTTGATGTTAGGTGTACGTTTCCGCAGAAATACGCAATATGTTTTTGTTTTTTTTCATCCATTTCGTTTTTGAGTGTGTCAAAGGTTTTTTTGATCATTCTATCAGAAACTGTAGTGCCTATGTTTTCTTCATGCCAGTCGTTTCTTAATGAATCGTCTTCTTTCCCGATTTTCTCACGGATTATATCGCTCCGGTATTTTAGTAAATTGTATAATGCCCCTTCTTTATTTCTTGTGAGATTCAATGCGAAAGCTAACGCTTTTATGGAGACTCCGACAGGCAGCCCCGTTATTATTGATGCTATCTCGGCAGAAATTTCGACTACTTCTTTTCCTGTCTTCATCTCTAAATAATCTCCTCTGTTTTAAAGTTAAAGAAGCTTGAATGCCTCCCGAAAAAGTCTCGGGTTTTCAAATCGCATAATAACACGTTTATACAAATAAAGCACTTCGTCAGGAGACACAAGATACCATTCTGTCCCTTTTCCGCTAAAATATTTTAAGTGCCTGTCTAGTAATTTTAAGATCCCTTGTATTTTTTTCTCTAAGTCTTTTCCCGAAGGCGTTTTCAAAATTAGATCAATCCTCGGATCTACTGTCCACTGATTAGTCTGCTCCGACACTCTTTTCTCAACATCTCTTTTTGTGGATCCAATATTACATGGCCACAGACTTTTGTCTTGCGCTTCTGCCTTTTCCCTATCCCGTGGGTCATAAAAACAGTAGACACTTTGGTTCCCCTCTCCCAAAACCCGTCTGCCTTCTGGAAAGACTTCCCACCGCATGCCGCCGTCTATCATGTTCGCACGTCCATCGTTCTTCAAACGCCGCAGAGCAGCATAGATAATATTGTGGAGCAAGACTTCACCCTCTAAGTTGCTATTCCCCTCTGGTGGCAATCCTCCGTTAGCCAGATGGTATTTTAGTAGGACTTCTCCTGCCCTTTTTATACGGTCTTTCTTCCCATATTGGCGATTGAGCATTTCCTGGGCAATTGCCGTCGTAAAAGGCTTACCTGCATATTCATAGTTATTGCTCATTGCTCACCCCTTCTGCCGTGCCTGTTTTAAAGCAGATTGTTTCTGGATTCCCCGCACAAACTGCAATCCGAAGTCAACCCATGGACTTATTGGAGCAATCCAGGGGCTTTTGATTTTTAGCGTTTTCAATTCCCTTCAAAACCGAAAGCGTATCCAAAGAATTGACCATTAACCATAATATTCCTCAACTCTTTTGTTTCAATTCCCTTCAAACGGGAAAGCGTATCCAAAGATCCAATTTTACCATCCTAGGCCGGTAGGTTCGGTTTCCTAACCGAACCGGACTTATTCATTCGTTAGAATAGTTCGGTCTACAAAAATCAATTGTTAAAGTTTGCTGATATGAAACTTTCTCTGAATCTTCATAGATCACAGTGATATCAGTAGTGTGTTTTTCCTCTTTCTCCCAAAATTGTTTTAGAATGTTAAATATAACTTCACTTTTTCCCCCAAATGCAATGTCTGTTCTTTCACCACCCTGTTCAAGAATAGAAATACCGTCTCGAAGAAACTTTATCTCATCAAGGGATCTATCTGAAATTTCTTCCATAAATATAGGCAGTTTGTAAGATTTATCATATATAAATTCTATGTTGTAAGCAGTACCACGTCCTACATTTTTCACATAAAGATACACAATAAAATCAATACCACCCAATCCTGGTTCCATAGATTTATCCCATTTGTAATCCACAGGTTTATCCCATTTGTAATGCACAATAATTTCGGGTCTGTGAGCGGCGATTAACATTTTTCGTACAAGACGAACATATTTGATATTAAAAGCCGCCAACACAACAGTAGCTACGGTTGTTATTACAGCACTAAAAATGTGTACCCAATCCATTAAGAGGTCTCCTTAGTAGAGGGTGTTGGGTGCAAAGCGGATGTTCATATCTGATACTTCCTAAAGCGATGTTTCAAATTTTTGCAATATCGTTTCCCTTACATGCTCCCATTGCTCAAAGTTGTATACAGCCATTTGTTCAGCTTGTATTCTATCATCAGACCACCTAAATTCTCCAGATTCTTCAGAAAAATAGGTAGGTCGTCCATCGCCCTTACTAACTACGATTGTTGTTAGCTGCGGTATATCTATGCCTAATTCTTCTCGGCATTCACAAAGTGTTCGCAAGACACATCCCAGTGCCCAATGCATAGATAGTGCGCCGCCAGGTTTTCCTATCCTATCTGCAAGACATCCATAGGTAATCGTGTCGGTAATCGGGTCTTGACCGTCTATTGCCATTTGAATAAGGATCGGAAAAATCTCCCGTCCGGCTTTCTGACTCCGTTTCTTTCCATAGATATTTCTCGTACCACACATACTATATCCTCCTATTCTACAGGATACTCATTGTATCACCATGTAAAGAATAAATTAAAGCCATACTGCCGGCGGTAATAGTAGAGTGCTGTTCCACCGAGAGCACCGAGAATGACACCTCGGACTGCGGATCGCCTATAAACAGATTTGTAGGTCCGTGTATAAATCTGTTTATATAATGGTGATGGATTTCCGATAAAGCGATGTGTCGGTGGATCCGGCTGATAATAATAAGAAACACCGAGTGCGGGGATCGAAAAATAGGGACCGAGAAAAGTGTTTCCCGCAAATGTTGCCAGTGCCCAAAACTTTTCATCACCTTCTTTTTCAGCATCTCCGCGGGCTTTTATCTCGATTGCGGTAATCTCCGTTTGGGTTAATTCGCCCCATAATGGTAATACAGAGAAAGAAAAAAAGTGAGTGTAAGGAAAACAAGAAATTTCATAGTTAATTATTCACCTCGTATAGGGTGTAAAAAAGCATCACAAGCGCGAATGTTGTGTTTCGCGTATGTATTAAGGTTGTCTTTATACCAATGTGCGGAGTTCAAATAAATAAACATAGCCGGTTTACCGCGTCCGGGGATCCCAGATGAAATCAATACTATTGTCAGGGAAGTCTGCCATGATGTCAAGACAATCGCCGTAGTAGAGTGTGTTAGGTACAAAGCGGATGTTCATAGAGCAACTCCTGTTGTTAGATTCTTACCATTATCTTTCAATTCATTCGCTGTAGACTCGCTTATATCCCCACTGTATAAAAGTGTTGTGTATATCTGAATCTGGGATTTGTGACAATTCCATTAGATTGCATAGCTGGTGTCCAATTGATGAAAGATTAATATTTTCAGGGTCAACTATCTCATATTGCAATCCATTCTGTCTGACGTGTATATAATCCAGATCAACCATCCTTTGTATTTCCTTACGCAATAGGTCTGAAATACGATGCGCGTTTATTTCTATCTTACTCCGATGCTGGCGAAATCCTTCGAGCAAACAGAGTTGTCGCCAAGACATCTGTTTTATATCGGAAAGAAAAACTAAAACATCACTGTTACTCAGTTCAGAGTCTGAACGCAGAACAGTATTCCTTACCAAATTTGCGATATAATTTGCTTTCCTAAATTCTGATTCATTTACGATCATATTGATTGCTTCCCGGATACAATCATCAGTTTGAGGATCGTGATTTTCTTGCTCATTCTTAAATTTTTTATAATCCTCAAGAAGAGGAAACAGAAACCTTCTCACACCCTCTTTCACAGGCTTATATAATGCAGGCAAAATTTCTTGCAATTCTTCAATTGGAACTAAGTCAAAGTTCATAATAAACTCCTCAAGTTAGACACTTTAATATTAAAAAAGTGGTGGACAGGGTATCCACCGCTGTCCAGTTTTGTTGGGTTCGCTATTTGTGCAGTTTCAATTTCCTTCAAACCGGAAACACTTCTGAATCGCGTCGATTTCTTGCAATTAATTATAAAACGATTTGCGTAAAAATGTCAAGTCTTTTTGCTTGCTTTAAATCGGCAAACTTGCTAATATACCGCCATGCCGCACCTGAATCTCAAACCCAGCCACAAAGCAATCCGCGACTACTACGCCACACTGCAGCAATACGACCGGCACGCCGTCACACACGAAGGCGCGGTCAGCAATCCGTTCGCTTTCTTACTGGATACCTGCGCAAAACAGGTCAACGCCACGCTCATCTCCCAATATGCGATGCGCACTACAAACGGAAACCGCATCGTTATTGACGGCGCGATCCTTGACGAATTCGGTCTTCCGTTTGCTTATTGGGAAGCGAAAGATATAGATGATGACCTCCCAAAAGCCGTCGCAGAAAAACAGGCAGCGGGCTACCCACTCGATAACACCTGCTTCCAAACGCCACAGCGCATTATCCTATACCAAAACGGACAGATCGCTTTAGACTTGGAAATCACTGAACCTGCGCAATTAATTGCAGCACTCCAATACTTATTCGCTTACGTCCCACCCGCATTGGATAACTGGCAGAACGCGGTTGCGGATTTCAGAGAGCATGTACCGGACCTCGCAAACAGGTTGAAAGAACTTATTGACCAACGCCACGAAACGGATCCGGCGTTCAAAGAGGCGTTCGCCGACTTCTACGAAACCTGCCGCACCGCAATTAACCCCGAACTCTCACAAGATGCCGTTGAAGAGATGCTTATCCAACACATCCTCACCGAACGGATTTTCCGTACGGTTTTTGAGCGATCAGATTTCACGCGCAGAAATATCATCGCGCGTGAGATTGAAAACGTCAGCGACGCGCTCATGCGGCACGCCGTGAGCCGCGACGCGTTTCTCGCACCGCTGGATCGCTTCTATGTCGCTATTGAACAGGCGGCGACGCTCTGCAGAGACTTCACCCAAAAACAGCATTTCCTCAACACATTTTATGAGAAATTCTTTCAAGGGTTCTCCGAAGATGTCGCAGATACACACGGCATCGTCTACACGCCACAACCGATTGTCGATTTCATGGGGAAAAGTGTGGAGCATATCCTCAAAACCGAGTTCAACCGGTCATTGTCGGATACCGGCGTGCATATCATCGATCCGTTTGTCGGTACGGGTAACTTCATCGTCCGGCTCATGCAGGATATTCAAGGCAGAGCGTTAGAGGAGAAATACCGGCACGAACTCCACTGCAATGAGGTCATGCTCCTACCCTACTATATCGCCAGCCTCAACATTGAACAGGAGTACTTCCAACGCACTGGGACGTATCTACCCTTTGAAGGTATCGCGCTTGCCGATACATTTGAGCTGCTTGAGCAGGAGCAAGGCGAACTCTTCACGCGTGAGAATACAGAACGTGTGAAGCGACAGAAGGCAGCGGATATGTTCGTCGTCATCGGTAACCCGCCTTACAATGCATGGCAAGTTAACGAAAATGACAATAACAAAAATCGAAAATATAAGATGATCGATACACTCTTGCGAAGTACCTATTCGCGGGACTCAAAGGCGACGAATAAAATTGCCCTCTCGGATCCATACGTGAAAGCGATATTATGGGCATCAGAACGAATTGGAGAGGAAGGCGTTGTCGCGTTTGTGACGAACAATGGCTTCCTCGACGGTATAGCGTTTGATGGCATGCGGAAACATCTCGCACAGGATTTCAATGCGATTTACATTTTGGATCTCGGTGGCAACGTCCGTCAGAATCCGAAGTTATCAGGGACAACGCATAATGTCTTTGGCATTCAGGTCGGCGTGAGCATCAATCTTTTCATCAAGAAAAGCACAGATCCGAAACCTGTTGAACTCTTCTACGCGCGAGTTGATGAATTTTGGCGGAAGGAAGAGAAGTACCATTATCTCGATTCAAACCAACATTATCAAAACATTGACTGGCAGCAGGTAACACCTGACCATCGATATACATGGCTCACCGAAGGTCTCCACACAGAATTTGATACTTTCATTCCGATGGGCACAAAAGAGGTGAAGGCGAAAAAAGGTGCTGCAGTGGATGTCATTTTCAAAACCTATAGTGCAGGTGTTAAAACCAACCGTGATGCATGGGCTTACAATTTCAACCAAAATACCCTTACGCAGAACGTTCAACAGATGATTGGAGTCTACAATGCGGAAGTTGCTCGATGGACGCAACAGACAAGCAGGGAAGTAAACGTTGACGATTTTGTTGTGTATGATGACACGAAAATCAGTTGGAGTCGGGACCTAAAGGTGAAGTTGAGACGCGGAACGGTTACTGAGTATGAGGAACATAAGGTAAGAACATCTGTTTATCGTCCATTTACTAAATCAAATCTTTATTTTGACCGGACAATAAACGATGTCGTGTATGTGTTTCCATCTATTTTTCCTACACCAGAGACAGAAAAGGAAAATAGAGTAGTTTGTCTCACGGCTCTTGGAAGTAAAAAGTCGTTTCATTGCCTGATGACACAGCAATTAACAGATGTTCATCTTACTGGAGATTCCCAATGCTTTCCGTTTTACACCTACGATGAAGATGGCACAAACCGGCAAGAGAATATCACCGATTGGGCATTATCGGAATTCCGAACTCACTACAACGACGACACTATCACTAAGTGGGACATTTTCCACTATAACTATGCCCTCTTGCATCATCCTACCTACCGTGAGAAATACGAGATGAACCTCAAGCGCGACTTACCGCATATCCCGTTTACCGAAGATTTCTGGGGATTCGCCAACGCAGGTGTGCAGTTAGCAGACCTCCACATCAATTACGAATCCGCCCCAAAATATGATGGACTGCAGGACATTGAAACACCGGGGATGAAGGTAAATTGGCGCGTCGAGAAGATGAACCTCTCCAAAGACAAAACGCAGTTGAGATACAACGATTTCCTCACACTCGACGGTATCCCTGCCGAAGTTTATGACTATAAATTAGGCAATCGATCTGCGTTGGAGTGGGTCATAGATCAGTATCGTGTGAAGGTAGACAGACGGAGCGGGATTGTCAACGACCCGAACCGTGAGACAGAGCCTCAGTATATTGTGGATTTGCTTGGACGTGTTATCTCTGTGAGCCTGCAGACGGTGGAGATTGTTAACGACTTACCGCCACTGTAGCATCACGGTTGTCAAAGTCTGTTTCCACGTTGCGAAAAATAAAAACGAACCTTTTCTGAACACATCTGACTAAAGATGCGAAACTGAAATGTGAACGCCTTCGTAAAAATGTAAGAGGTATTCACACAACCAAAACCTTATAGGAGAAATGAAAATGAAACAGAAATTTTTTGCAATCAGCGCAGTCGTAGTTCTCGCAATCGTCGGTGTATTTATTTTTCAATATGCAACGTTGGCACAACGTCCAGACCGAAACGCTCAAAATCAGCAACGTGGAAATCGTCAGGGCGGTGAACGCGGAAATAGAGGCGGAATGATGGGAATGATGAACTATGTGTCCCTTGTTGATAATTCTTGGATTGATTTAACGTTCAACGTAAAAGTTGACGATGAGACACTCACCAAGGCACGTCCTTTCTATCAGACAGGTCGCGACAGTGTTGCATCGAAGATGGAAGCACTACGTCAACCGGGTATGCGTGAAACCACGACAAAGGAAATTCAAGTGATTCTCAAGCAACTTAACACGAATCTCAAAGAGGTTTTGTCTGAAGAACAAATGGCAAAACTCAACGAATTGACAAAGAAGCGAGTCACAGAGATGTCGCAACGTATGAACCGTTTCCGCGGTGGTGATCGCGAACGCGGTCGTCGTGGTGGCGGTGGTAATCAGTAGCAGCCGCGTGTCTCATTCACGCACTCATATTGTGGGTCGGGCGTTTTGCCTGACCCTTTTCCTTTTTCAGGCACAGTATACGTGAACCAACTCAGTACGAAAATCATCTATTACGCCGATCTTCGACCCAACGAAGAATCATCTCGCGGTTTTCGATGTCACCGTATTGTTGGAACCAGTCAGCAAGTTGTTTACCGATTTCAATGAGAAGTGAATCCATCTCTTTGGATTTGGATTTCAAGGCGAGTTGATATTTCTCCACTGCCGCATCCGTCTGTTTACGTTTGATCAAAGTAATGGCAAGCGCACATTGAACCTGCGTGAGGGTATCACTTCTCCACCGCCGGATCAGTTGTGATTCTAACGACAATAGATTCCTGAACGCTGGCATGTTGATTGGATCTTTCTGAAGAACAATTTCAAAACACGCAAGTGCTTTCTGATGTTCCGCCTGCACGAGATAGAGATAACCGAGGGTGTTGTAAATCTCGATATTTCGCTTGGATTCAGGAATGGACTCGAATTCAGTGATAGCGGCGGCGTACTGCCGTTGTCCCATGAGTGAATTCCCGCGTCGGATTCGCAAGTTAATCTGTTCCTCCTTCGCTTGTAGGTTCTCCGGTTCTTGTGCTAAAACCCGCGACACTTCGATGGCGGCATGCTCGTAGTTCCCCGCACCCTGATAGGCGTTTGCCAAACTCAAGCGCAAATTCAGGTCGGTAGGCGCGAGTCGGAGTGCCTCTTGAAGCAACTGAATCGCTGTGGTGTACTCAGCTGTATCGCTGAGGCTTCGGGCGTAGTGGTGATAAGCGGCAATGAGATTGTGTAGGGCATGCTCAGCGTTCGGATCGGTATTGTAAACGTGTTGGAACGCAGACAGTGCCTCAGCATAGTCGCCTTTTTTCAGATATAACTCCCCGAGTAAATTGCGGATATGCGTTTCATTCGGGTGAAGTTTCTGTAATTCGAGATATGCTTTTATGGCTTCGTCTAATTCACCCGCTTCGTTATGCGCGTCCGCTTTTCGGGTAAAGGCATCACCCAAGTTTGTGCGAGCGACAGCAAGTGTCGGCATTAACCGCAACGCGTTGCGATACGCATCAATTGCTACGTCCCATTTTTCGCTATTTCGCAAGGTTACACCATAGTTGTTATAGCATTTCGCAAGTTGATGTTTCGTGAGTGCATCAACGGGATTAATATCCATTGCTTTCTGATAATACCCGATCGCTGTTTCAAATTGTCCCGCTTGCGCGTATCCGTTACCCATGAGTTGATAGGTAGGGGCATCGAGCGGGTCCATCCGAAGCACCCGTTCAAAAATGGCAGTGGCGGTCTCAAAGTCTTTTGCCGCTAACGCTTTGAATCCCTTTGCACGAAGCAGTTGATGTAAATTTCGCCGCGCAGCTTTATGATACGGCGCGATGTGCAGTGCCTTTTCAAACGCGTGTATCGCCTTTTCGACATCTTTTTTATCATGGTAGAAAATGCCGAGCGTATTGTAATCCGCTGGCGACGGTTTCTGGATTATCCGTTTCTCAAGAAGTCTGATCGCTTCATGCGTTCTGCCTGTTTCGTAGTAGGCTTGAATCAGTTTCTCTATTGCAGGTTGAAATTTAGTATCTAACTGCCTACAGGTCAGAAAACTCCTGATTGCGAATGCTGTATCGCCTTTATCAAAGTAGACGGTGCCAAGCAGATAGTGTAACCGAAGATGTTTTTTCTTATCTGCGTGGGGTTTCTCTTCAATCTCAGTTTTCAAGACCTTGATAGCGATGTCGTGTTGTGACGTATTAAGGGGTGTATTATAAAGCTGACGCAGCGTAGTTATATCACGTGCAGATGGGTGTTGTGCTGTCGCAGTCGCATAACTGATATCGCCGGGGTGTGGGCTATGTCCCCATAACCCGATCGCGTGTCCAAACTCATGGAGGCACACCGTCCGCATCTCTTCTTGTGATAATTCACCGATAGTACCGTCACCTTCCAACATGAGGATAACCTCGACAGTAAACGGCGGTGAAGCAGCCCAGACAGCCTGATCCTGTGCAACCGTCTGTTTTGTATCCATCAGACGTGTAAGTTCCGCACTGCCAAGTCTCATGTCCTGAAAGTCACTGTGGAGGCCGCTGTGCCCCCAGCTGACGCGAATATCTGCGTTCTGAGGGGTCTCGGTCTCTTCAAAACGGATGTCACCGTTACTGACGTTTTGCCATTCTTGCATGGCGTATCGGATTTCAGGCAGATATGGACTCTCTTTCAGGACAGGCGAGATGTACACCTGAATCGGCATCTGTGTGAAACGGGTGATTCTTCCCTGAGAAAAGAGGGTAATATGGTCGAAGTAATCGGTAGGCGCGGATGGATACGCTACGCTATCTAAGACATGCCCTGCCGGAGCGTGTGTTATAAGAACGAAAACCATAAAGGTAACACTGAGAAAAGTCTGTAAAGTTCTTGCTGACATAGAAAACCCTTCCGCTTTGATGTCCGAGTTAACTCCGACTCGCTAATTTATTTGAAAAGATACTGATTAACCCACCTAACATCACATACCCAAAAATAACCTCCAGCGTGACGAAAAAACGCGCAGAGGCATTGTCCGCTACCACATCTCCAAAACCGAGGGTTGTAAAGGTGACGACACTAAAATAGAAACAGCTCCAGAAAGTTAGAGGCTCCCCGCTATATGTCCCTGTAGCTTGGTAAAATTGGGGTGTGAGGTCTCGGAACCATGTCGGCATCCACGTCGGGAGCGGCATGTACGCCAAGGCAAACAGAAATGCAAAGAAAAGGGACCAAAATGCCCAAAGCATTAAACTCCGTCCATAATCGGAACTCCAGCGCCATAAGTGTGCTAACACTGGATTCGCTTGATTGAAGGCACGGATGAATTGTTGGTCAGCCACATAACGTTTAAAGAACGGGTTGGCAACTTCATCTACATGTTGACTATCCAAATAGAATTCGGTCGCACGGTGCGGTTTTTTCCTAAGTTTCGCACTGATTTCGCGAAAGAGTGTGTTCGGAACGTACTGCACTTCGCGAAACGCTGCGACAGAAAAAAATTGCGTGGCAGTAAAGTTGGCGGTACCGAGAAATGTGGCGTTATTGAACGCTGTCGTTTCAGGAAACAATGCGCCTGTGCAATCAAGTATGCCTTGAAATAACGCACGCCGAAAATTGACTTCATTGTGGAAGTTAGTCTCGTGGAATACGACATTTTCACGGAATTGGACCCTATGAAAATCAGCGACGTTGTAAAATCTCGCTCGCCAAAAACTGGCACTCTTATGGAAGATCGCACTGTGGAAATCAGCGCGCCGCTGGAAGATCGTCTCACGGAATGCACAGGGACCGTGTAAGATGGCTTCATCGAAATCAAGGTCATCCTCAAAGAGCGTGCGCCGAAAATCTACCTCTCGTTGGAAGACAACCGTTCGGAAATTGACGATGTTTTTAAACGTACACCCGATGCAAGAAAGACTCTTGTTCAGGAGAATTCGATCGTATTCGTCGCGTTCCAATTCGACAGAAAAGATATCGACAACCCCTTCAATGATACAGTTCGTGAATGTAATCGAGGTCGCATCGCTTTGGAGTGCTGCAAGGAAGTCTTTTGCTTTAAGTGTTTCGCTGTGCTTTTCGTACATCTCTGCCTTTCGCCTTGATATTTATTTTTACGAGCAAATGCCCTTTTTTCATTTGGTCCCAATCTATAGTGAATCCTAAAAATAAAGAGACACCTTCCTCCCCCCGGTCGGTTCGGTTTCCTAACCGAACCAGTATGGAGTGTCCTATTAATTCTAAACTTTACTATAAAATTCTGCCAGAAGATCGGCAAGTGGATTTTCAAGAATAGTCTCCGATTCCGGCTGTACAATAGCATGGCTCCTACCCTTTTTAAGATGATAGACTTCAACGTCGTCAGGATTTAACCAACATAACTTCGGGGTGAAGGCTTCCATCTCTGCAGCAGCCTCCGGTCCTTTTTCCGACAATTGTCCAGCAGTTAATAAATTTTTAAGAATCGCCAATAGATACGGGCTATGGGTTGTCATGACAATCTGACTATCAATGTGATTCCGCATCAGGGCGATAATATACATGAGGTGCTTTTGTGCGATGGGATGTAGGTGTGCTTCCGGTTCTTCGATGACTCGGAAGATGACTTCGTTGTAAAGTATATTCATAAACATATCTTGTAGAATCCGTATGATGTTTTGCTGTCCTGTTGATGCCTTCTCCAAGAAAGCCGCGTTTTCACCGGTCGGATGCAAAAAAAGGCGTGATTCGGAAATCTCGCTTATAACGCCATGTTCGGTGTCTAAGATACGCGAGATTTCTTTGAGTAAGAATTCCATCATCGGTTTATCAATACTATCTGATTCCGCTTCAGCCTTTTCATCGAAAATGTTGTGAAAATTCTTTGTACTAAAAGTATCAAGAAATTCCTCGTTCTTTTCCAAGAAGCGGGCAACAAGATGTAGGTTCGCACGTGGACGCGTCGCGGCACGCGTTTGGAGATCGCTTTTTATGCCACCGTAGAAGATCCGTTTAAGAGCATCAGGATAGTTGACAGCGATATTTCTATCCGCAGGAATAAAAAGACTGTCGCGGTAGGTCCCAGCTAACTTTTCAGTGATATCGCTTATCCCGATTGCCATCTTTAATATAAAAAAGAACCGTTCATTTGTTTTAGATATCTGCTCGTTGTCCTCTGAAGGTGCTTCTGTTTTTGGAGGTGGATCGACATCCGTTGTATCACTAAGTAGTTGTTTTTTGTCAAGTCCTTTCAACTTTTCTTGTAAAGCATAACAGAGAGTTTCGACCTCATCCATAACAGCGGGCAGCTCAATATTGAGCGTTTTTTCATCGTCTAAGGTCAACTTAATTGCGCTTTCCGCGCTATAGTGGTACGTGATTTCAAACGGTTTTATAGCGTCATTATCTTCTGTCGTTGGTATTAACTCACTAACACTGCCAAAAAACTCCCGGAATTTATGTGCGATTTGTGTACGGAATACTGTTGACAGATCTTGTGGAACGGGTTTCAGATTTTCTGGTGGATACGTATTAATTTGTTTGATGTACTGACGAAAATCGCGAATTAACTCGTGAAAAAAATACAACAGCTTCGCCAGAACGCTTTTGCCACTAGCTGTCGCGCCGATGAAGACGACTAAAGTCTTATCCATGTTGATTTCTGCTTCTCGAATATTTATGAAGTTTTTGACAACCAGTTTAGGCATAAAGTTTCCGTGAGGTGAGAAGTAGGTGATTAAGACTGTTCTTCTGCCTCGGTAGGTGCGGTTTTGCGGCGTATTCGTCCAAATTTGGTTTACCACACGCGAAAACCAAATTTTGTTTCACAATAAGAGGGCTTTACATTTGCGATTTGCATTCCTAACCGCACTGAGTCTGGAAGGAAGGCGGGGTTTCCTAACTAACGGAAAGTCTCGGGTTAATTAGGGATCTGTGTCCACCCTTTGCTTGCTCGAATCGCGTCAATAGCAATTTGGTAACGCCAGCCATCTTGAAATGTCAGATATGGTTCGTGAGGACAGTCCTCAATATCCCCAAGAAAATCACGAACAAGCGCAACCCATTTGTTTTGGATGTCGTCCCCAATGCGTGGTAGATCATCTGTTAAAGTTTGTGGGACAGTCAATTCTTCGCTCGTTTCACCAACATGTTTTGTAAGAGGCGACAGGATATGTCCGCCCCTTCCGACAAGCGTTCCGTGCGTCCCATAGAAATACCAGCCCCCTTTTGGAGAGTGGGTGGGCACACCCGGATGCGTGCGCATTGTTACGAGAATGCTATCTTCAGTATCTGAAGGCTCTGAAGACCCCAATTTAAAAAACGCCGAATAATCCCATTCTGCATCACACACCCGCCATTCAAGTTTTGATGCCGCTTCAGTTGTAATCTCTCTGCGCCGCCATACCCGAAAGTCGCGGATCTCCGGCACGACAGGTGCTTTCCTAATAGCCGTTTTGGCTTCACCGACAGCCGAGACGATTTTCATGCCCGTCATCCGTTCCAACATACCGAGCCGATGTGTGAGTCCATTGTTCAAGGCACCGCCACCGTGCGCCAACGAACTCATCCAATTCCACGGTTTTATTGTATTTGAAGAGGTGTTGTGTGAAATCCGACGGCTGTATCCTATATCGACTGCCGTCAACTCGCCGATAGCGTGCTGCTGCGTCAACAATTCTCGCACGTAAGCGACACTTGGGTCGTATAGATGCGTTGCGGCGAAAGCATGTTTCAATCCAGTGTCTTTGACGAGAGTGTAGATGTGTCCTGCTTCTTCCGCAGTGAGTGCTAAAGGCTTCTCGCTGATAATATGGCAACCGAGCTCTACAGCCAACGTAATGACCTCTGTTCGCAAGATTGCCGGCGTTGTAACAGCGACAATATCGGGTTTATGTTTCAGTAGACTCTTTCGCCAATCCGTTGAAGCCTCTGGTACCCCTAATCCTGACGCAACTTTCTGCACTATATCAGGTTTTCTGGCACAGATAGCCAATACTTCAACACCGTAATGTTGAAATGCTTTTGTATGTCCTTCCGCTGACCAACCTGCGCCAACAACAACCGCTTTTAACTTTTTCATTAGGCTAAAATCTCGTTGACGACCCGCGCTTTCTCCTCAACCCCCGTTAACCGGTGATCAAGCCCTTGGAACTTGTAGGTCAACCGTTCATGATCAATGCCGAGTTGGTTAAGAATCGTAGCGTTTAGGTCGCGAACAGAGACCGGGTCTTTGATGATATTATAACTGAAATCGTCGGTTTCGCCGTGTACGATCCCGCCTTTAACACCAGCACCAGCCATCCACATCGTGAAGCATTTCGGGTGATGGTCGCGTCCGTAGTTATCCTTCTTAAGCGCGCCTTGGCAATAAACGGTGCGTCCAAATTCACCACCCCAGATAACGAGGGTATCGTCGAGCATACCGCGTTGTTTCAGGTCTTGGACAAGTGCTGTTGAGGGTTGATCAATGTCGCGTGCTTGGTTACGGATGTCCTTCGGCAGGTTTCCGTGTTGGTCCCAACCACGATGGAAGATTTGGACGAGTCGGACATCGCGCTCCATCATCCGCCGTGCGAGGATGCAGCAGTTGGCAAAGGTACCGGGTGTGTTAACATCGGGACCATACATCTCCAGAACGTTAGCGGGTTCCTGCTTCAGGTCTGTCAGTTCCGGGACAGAAGACTGCATCCGAAACGCCATCTCGTATTGTGAGATACGCGCATGTGTTTCCGGATCACCGACTTCTTCGTAGAGTTCCTCGTTAAGTTTGACCAGCGAATCGAGCATCTGTTTCCGTGCGTTTTCGCTCATACCTTTCGGGTTTGAGAGGAATAGCACCGGATCGCCTTGGCTACGGAGGAGCACACCTTGATGTTCGGACGGAAGGAACCCGGAACCCCAGAGGCGGTTATAGAGGGCTTGTGCCGACTTTCTGCCTGTCCACGTAGCATTCATCACAATAAAAGAGGGGAGATTCTTGTTTTCAGTGCCTAACCCATAACTGAGCCATGCGCCGAGGCTCGGTTTACCGGGGGTCTCATTGCCGGTACAAACATAAGTGATCGCCGGATCGTGATTAATCGCTTCAGTGTGCAACGATTTAATAATCGCGATGTCTTTGACCATAGAAGCGGTATGCGGTAGCAACTCGCTGAGCCATGCGCCATCGCTGCCGTTGTCGTGCTGCTTGAACTCAAAGATAGAAGGCGCGATTGGGAAACGGTTCTGACCAGAGGTCATCGTCGTGAGACGTTGTCCCATCCGTACCGTTTCGGGGAGGTCTTTATCAAACCATTCCCCCATCTTCGGTTTATAGTCATAGAGATCCATCTGCGACGGTGCGCCGGACATGAAGAGATAAATCGCGCGTTTCGCTTTCGGCGCGAAATGCGGGAGTTCAGGCAGCCCACCTGTCTGTGGTATCGCTTGTTGTTCAAGGGCATTTACAAGCGTGTTCGGCAGTAATGAAGCGAGAGCTGCACCACCGAGACCCATCGCACATTTACCGAAAAATTGTCGGCGCGTTTCAAGCTTCAGATATTCTTTAATTGGATCCACCATTGGTCTCCTTTAAGATGTTGCTCCTTAATCTAGGTATTACAATCCTTACTAAAGTTTCAAATACTGAATGTTAACTCCTGCTCGCAAGTTTATTCGCAAAAATACTGATTAATCCGCCAAGCATTATATATCCGAACATGACTTCAAGGGTAACGAGGATACGCGCAGAGGTATTGGCGGCAACCACATCCCCGAACCCAAGGGTCGTAAAGGTTACGATACTAAAGTAAAAAGATTTCCAGAATGTTAAGTTTTCATTGGCTTCGGTATTAATGGCTTGGTGAAATTGAGGCGTTGTCTCTTGTAGCCATTCCGGATACCACGTTGGTGCCGGCATATACACAAGTGAAAACGAAAGCGCGATGAGTAGGGACCATAATGCCCAAAGCGCGAGACTACGACCATAATCTGAACTCCATTTCCAAACGAATGCCCACAACGGGTTTTTCTCTTTGAAGGCACGGATGAACTGCTGATCTGCCACATAACGTTTGAAAAAAGGATTCAAGACCCCATTAATATCTTCATTGTTCAAATAGAATTCCGTTGGCTGCTCAGATTGATGGCGCAACTTGTTGAGCAACGATTGCCATATTGTGTCCGAGGTGAAACTCACCTGACGATAAGATACCGCAACAGCGAACCGGGCAGCAGTGAAGTCTGTTTTTCCAAGAAACGTTGCCTCATTAAAGATCACCGTTTCTGAGCATTGGGCTTGTACGAAGTCCAACTCGTTAGAAAAAAATGCCGCTTTGAAATGCACAGTATCTTGAAAAATCGCGTTTCTGAAAACCCCATTTTCTGAGAATCGGGTCTCATTGAAATCTGCAACCTGCTGAAAATGCGTTTTTGAAAACCGCGCCATTCCGTGAAAAATTGTTCCACGGAAAAGTGCTGAACCTTCAAACACTGACTCTCCGAAGTCGCAAGCACTTTCAAACACACTCTTTCGGAGATAAACGGCATCTTGGAAGACAGAATTTCCGAAAAACACCTCTTTTTTGAAAACGGTATTCTCGAATTTGATAGCGTTTTTAAACGTGCACCGGATACAAACAATTTCCTTATCAACCGCGAATTTGCCTTCAACATCTACTTCGGATTCAGGTGAAAAGACGAGTGGCCCATCAATTATACAATCTGTCAGAAACACGCTTTCGTAATCCGATTGCAAAAGCGAAAGGAATGTGTCTGCCTCAAGCGTCTGTTCAGTACCGTGATAAATCTGCATATTAGCTCCATGCGGCTCGAAAACTGTAGACGCGAAAATTTCACGTATAGACAGAGATGAAGGCTACAATTGAGCGTTTTATGAAGATGTGCGCGTGTGAAGCACGCTAACGCTGCGTTATGCCATTTTTCATATTATCGGTTTCATCGAAGCACAGGAACCTCGGTGAACGGGAAACCACCCGTCCAAGATCAGACAGCAGTTGAATAATACGCGTTATGTCTACGATCCAAATAGGATCGGTATTATGCCAAGAGTTCAGTGATAACCCGTGATTTCTCTTCAACTCCGGTTAACCGGTGATCCAGTCCTTGGAACTTATAGGTCAACCGCTCGTGATCGATACCGAGTTGATGGAGAATCGTAGCGTTTATGTCCCCAGCAGAAACAGGGTCTTTGACGATATTGTAGCTAAAGTCATCGGTTTCACCGTGAACGACCCCACCCTTGATACCGCCGCCAGCCATCCAACGTGTAAAGCATTTCGGATGGTGGTCGCGTCCATAGTTATCCCGACTGAGTTTGCCTTGACAGTAAACGGTGCGTCCGAATTCACCACCCCAGACGACTAAAGTTTCATCCAGCATACCGCGCTGTTTCAAGTCTTGAACGAGCGCAGTCGAAGGTTGATCAATGTCCCGCGCCTGATTGCGGATATTTTTAGGTAGATCGCCGTGCTGATCCCAACCGCGGTGGAAAACTTGGACAAGACGGACATCGCGTTCCATCATCCGACGTGCGAGGATACAGCAGTTCGCAAATGTGCCGGGGGTCTTCACCTCAGGTCCGTACATCTCCAGAATATGCTCAGGTTCGTTCGACAGATCCGCGAGTTCTGGGACACTCGTCTGCATACGGAACGCCATCTCATATTGCGAGATGCGCGCATGCGTTTCGGGGTCGCCTACTTCCTCGTAGAGTTCTTTGTTGAGTTCAACGAGGGTGTCTAACATCCGTCTCCTCGTTTTTTCGTTGACCCCTTCCGGATTTGAAAGGAATAATACAGGATCGCCTTGGCTACGAAGCAGCACACCTTGATGTTCCGATGGGAGGAATCCAGAACCCCAGAGGCGATTGTAAAGTGCCTGCGCACCCTTGGGACCGCTCCACGTCGCGTTCATCACGATAAAAGCGGGCAAATTTCTGTTTTCGCTACCGAGACCGTAACTCAACCACGCACCGAGACTCGGTTTGCCCGGATCCTCATCACCGGTACAGAAGAAGGTGATCGCCGGGTCGTGATTGATCGCATCAGTATGTACCGACTTGATAATTGCGAGGTCTTTTACCATAGATGCGGTGTGTGGCAGCAATTCGCTAATCCATACGCCGTCACCACCGTTGTCGTATTTTTTGAACTCAAATATAGACGGGGCGATCGGAAACTTATCCTGTCCGGAGGTCATCGTGGTAAGACGTTGCCCCATACGGACGGATTCTGGGAGATCCGTGTCAAACCATTCTCCCATGTTCGGTTTATAATCGTACAGATCGAGTTGTGAGGGCGCACCTGACATAAAGAGGTAGACTGCCCGTTTCGCTTTCGGTGCGAAGTGTGGCAGTTCCGACAAACCCCCAAATCTCGGTTTTGCTTGGTTCTCAAGCGCATTCACAACGGCGTTCGGCAGCAGTGTAGCGAGTGCCGCGCCGCCAAGACCTGAGGCGCATTTACCAAAAAATTGGCGACGCGTCTCAAGTTTCAGATATTCCTTAATTGGATCCATTGTTCGTCTCCTTTTGCGATACGTAACTCGGTAGCTGAAGTCTTAATGTGTTTCACCTATTGGCAGGTAGTGAAAGATTCAGTTCCTCTGGTGTTGGTATATCCAGTTCCATATCTGGAATCTGTTTCAAGAGCTTGCGGAGCGGTTCCATATCTTGGATTGGATTCTCGCTCACTTTTAAACTCGTTAAACTTGTAAACTGTTCAATTTCGCTGATGTCGTTGATCAGGTTGCGATCAACATGCAAAACACTTAACTGTGTGGCTCCAGCGATGGGTGAAATATCTTGGATTTGATTCTTTCCAAGCCCCAACTCAGTCAAATGTGTTAGTTTAGCAAGTGGGGAAATATCGTTAATTTGATTTCCCCAGATTAACAAAATCTTCAATTGGGTCAACTCTGTTAATGGCGTGATGTCGCTGATTTGATTCCGCCAAGCCCATAACGAT
>PYJC01000074.1:0-48677 GCA_003635255.1 Candidatus Poribacteria bacterium
TTTTGTAGAAACGAAACCTCTGTCGGCAACAGGTAAAAGCGTTGGGGCAGACTTCGGCATGAAAGACGCATATTTGACACTGAGCACGGGTGAGAAGATACAACACCCCCAACCCTTGAAACACTCCTTGAATAAACTTCAGTCTCTCAACAAGGCACTGAGTCGTAAAGTCAAAGGTTCTAACAGTTGGTGGTGGTGTGTGAGACAAATCGCACGCCTCTATCGGAAAATTAGCAACCAACGCAAAGATTTTCATTGGCAACTCGCAAGCAAACTCTGTAAGACGTTTGATACGATTGTCCTTGAAACTTTGAACATTGATGGCATGAAACGCTTGTGGGGACGTAAAGTCTCCGACCTCGCCTTCTACGAGTTTGTTGATATATTGAGGTATAAGTGCGAAAAACATAAGCGTCACTTTATTCAAATCGGGCAATGGACTGCTACGACGAAACCTTGTAGTGCCTGCGGATTTCATAATGAAACCCTAACATTGAACGACAGGCAGTGGACGTGCCCCGAATGTGGTTCTCACCACGACAGAGACATCAACGCTGCGATAAACATTTTGCGGGCAGGGATAGCCGTTACCTAACGATATGCCTATAGTGTAGGAGACTATAGGGAAACGCCCGCTGGTGGAGACGGAGTAAGACGGTCTACTCCTTGAGAAAACCGCACTGTCTACGAAGCCGAAGCCCCTACCTTTAGGTAGTGGGTGCTATCACTTTGTGATTTTTATGAAAAATGGTAAGTTCGGGTAGGTGGGGCCATGGACGGTCTTACCTGGGAATTTTGGGTTTTTCTAATAGGTATAGTTTTACCACCTGGCTTAATTTTCTTATTTCTTGTTGGGTTGTTTATCAAAGTGCTCTGGGATACGGATGATCCCGATATGCCAATTATCAGACCCATAATAAAGCATGGCGGACTCTTCATAGGATTGATAATAATCATAATACTGCTTTTCTTGGCAGTACTTGGATGAAAGGGATAAATCATGTAAAGAGGTCGTCGCTAATTTTGACCAAGCCAAGCTTGAGCCTATGCGACTGGCAATGAAAGCCGCGCTTGAGCCTATAAGGTAAAGGTATAATGAAGGTAACGCAACTCATACTCATTTCTACGCTTTTACTCTCTGGGTGCAGCACCCATGAGATGTATTCACCCATCGATCGAAAACCATCGATCATCGGCAAGAATTATGTGCAGATCCGAAAACACTTCGGCGCGCCTCATATCATAGAAGGCACAGATTGGTATTATTTTTCTTCTATCGACGGTGTCGTGTGTCGGCTTCACTTCAGTTCATTGTATCCAGAGTTTTTCCCGCCAGATGTTGCGACATACAGCGAGCAGAGATTTGATGAAACCACATATTATCTCTGGATCCCAAAACTTATTGAGCAGCTCGCACAACCGGATCCAGAAGTTGCCGCGCGGGCTTACAGATTTCTTGAGTTCATCATACACGAAGATGTTTATGGCACCGAGACACCTCAACCCGAAGTCTGGGATAAAATCCCGTTTGAAAGCCGAAACTACGGTGACTGGAAAGCATGGTGGAGAAATCACGGGACCGACATTTACCGACCCCCCGTTGACGAATAACTCGTGCTATTCAGCCGACGGCACCTCAACCGAGAGGATAAAAAATAAAAATTGAAAAAAGAACAGTCAGGTGATATAATAAGGGCATGAAAGATTTTATACTGCTATTTTTCAATGTTCTATTAACAGTGTTAGGACAAATCCTGTTCAAACACGGGATGAACATGGTGGGGCGTGTCAACAGTATCCGAGATGCGTTGGGGAAATTGACACAGGCATTTTTGAACCCCTACATCCTCAGCGGGATTGCGATATACGGCTTTACTACGCTCATCTGGCTGATTATCCTATCACGTGTTAAATTGAGCGTTGCGTATCCGATGTTAAGTTTTGGATATGTGTTATCAATTCTGTTTTCTTGGCTGCTGTTCAAGGAATCCATCCCTAAAGTTCGCATAATTGGTGCGCTAATCATCTGTATCGGGGTCTACCTCGTTGCACAAGGAGAGTCTTAATAAAATGGAAGAACCGGCGGCTGCTTATACTGGATCCAGCAATTCTGGGAACACTCGGGGTGAGCCTGCGCCTGCTCGCTCTTATGTTGCGATGCTATTATCCGCAATTCTGCCGGGACTCGGTCAACTCTACTTGGGACAATTTCTGAAGGGATTTATCCTTTTTTTAATATTTGCTTCAGCATTCGGCATTTTCTATCTCAATTCAATGCCAGTAAAGGAATGGCGTGATTTAACGCAATTTAAACCCGCCGCGAACGACGAGACGACAACAGATAACACAGAAGACGCTCAAAAACAAGTGCCATACGCTATTCACATCTGGACGTTTGACGATGGGGAAAAGTTGATGTACCGCCCTTCTTGGAAGTTGAAGATTAGTGCATCAATTCAGGGGATTTTATGTTGGCTCTATGCAGTTGGCGATGGATGGCGAGGTAGGCGTAGAAGGGGCAGACGCTAATCACAAATTTGGGTTTGATAAACTACGTGAAAAGTGTGTAAGGTTTGTCCGCTGCCCGAAACTGATGTGATGTGTTTATGGAAATCAAACGTAATATCAGACGCAATTGTATTTCAATAATCCTCTGCAAAATTCTTCTTGTTGTTTTAGTCCTTGGGTGCCGAGATAACAAAGCAGTCTTGGAAGAGAGCGAAAAACAATTGGATGCGGGGACACCCGAAGCGGCGATTGCTGGATTAGAGGCTTTTATCGAAACGGCACCGGAGGAGCCGAAGGCACGGCTATTATTAGGGAAAGCCTACAATGAATTGGGACGGCATACTGATGCAGTTGAGCAGTTACGGAGGGCTTCACAACTCTATGCTGCGCAGCCCGAGGCACGCACCATAGCACGTCTCGAATTGGCACGGACCTATCTCAGATTCGGTGATAGAATTTCTGCCTTTCGGGTACTCAGACTCGTTCAGCGTAGTACTTCGGACCCCAAAGTCTTGCGCGAAATCATCGGATTGGTGGGTGATAGTTATCGGACAAAGCAACTCACAGATGGCGATTCGGATAATTATTCACCTACGTTCTCACCGGATGGCACACAGATCGCTTTTTCATCTTTCCGAGCTGACAACGGTGAACTTTACTTAATGGATCTGAACGGGCGGATCCGGCGTCGCGTAACCTTCACAACGGATTTTAATGATAGTTCACCGGCATTCCTGACGACTCCGAACTATCTTTTTTATAGCAGTGAACCGAAGTCCACCCGTGACGTTAAAGTCGTCATCCAGAGTAGTGGTTCGACACCGATCTATGCAGGATTCAATCTGACGCATATCCACAGTAAAACGACGCAAGCGGTTTTGCCGGTAAGTTTCGGTGCGCGGGTGCCGCGTACGTCGCCTGTGGGTGATCAGGTTGTTTATGAATCCAATGTGGACGGAAATTTGGAATTATATCTTCTTGATTTATCGGAAGTTGATCTCGCCCAATTCACGCCAGAAGACGTTGAACCGAGACGTATCACTTTCAACGAGATAGATGATGGCAGCCCTACATTTTTCCCTGACGGAAAACGCCTAATGTTTGTCTCATCGCGGAATGAGGTGAATCAGCTCTATACGATAGATATTGATGGACAAAACGAGGTGCATTTCAACCCAAACCGCTATGATTGCTATAATCCGACTGTATCGCCTGACGGAAAAACGATTGCATACGTCTCGGCGAGAGGCGGCGACTGGGAGATTTACCTCATTGATGCAGATGGCAAAAATGAACGCCGCATAACTAATGACATTGGTAGATCTATCCAACCTGCCTTTTCACCCGATGGACGACAGCTGGCGTTTGTTTCGGACAGAAGCGATACTTTCCATATCTATCTGATGTCTTTTGATGCGCCTGTTACGAGTGAAGATTTAGTTAAACGTTTACAGTAGGGACGAGGTAACCTCGCCCCTACGCTCGGAGGAAAGGGACATGCTTCAGGTAACCAAACCGGAAGGTTTCGGCAACATTCAATTAGAAGAGGTGCCGATACCGGATATAAATGCGCGACAGATTCGGGTAGAGACAGATACGACGTTAATTAGCCGTGGTTCCGAATTATTTCGACGGTACATCATGGAAGCGGCGGTGCCGCCTTCAATCATGGGGTATTCACTGACAGGCGTTGTGGATGCCGTTGGGACTGAGGTAACGGATTATCAGGTTGGCGAACGTGTTATGGTTGTAGCACCGCACGCGCAATATGTCGTCGCTGAACCCGATGCAACTGAGGGACGCATCGTGCCACTTGACGATGTTGGTTTTGAAGAGGGGACTTTTCTTCCGCTTGCAACGAGTGCAGTTGCTTGGTCGGACTCGTCGGGTGTGAAAGCAGGGGATACTGTTGTTGTCTTAGGGCAAGGCTTGGTGGGCAGTCTGATGATGCAAGTGTTACGTGGCTATGATCCGGCGCGGATTATTACCGTGGATGCGTTACCGCTTCGATGCGAACTGTCGATGCAACTCGGTGCCGACGTAGCAGTAAATGCTGATGAGACAGATCCAGTTGAAGAGGTACGTCGCCTTACCGATGGTAAAGGGGCGGATCTGGTCATAGATTGCGTCGGTGGGTATGCTGGTGTCAAATCTTTTGAGCAGGCACAAGATATGACGCGTCAGTATGGTATTATTCAACTGATTGCGCTCTATCAGCAGGGACCGCTGCCGCTGCATTCCTCAAAGATGATGAGCAAACGTCTCGTCGCCGGTATCCTGACAGATGAACCGCGTTCTCAGATTGCTGCACGCGCTTTGGAGAAGATACGGAACGGTGAGATACGCGCGTCTGAAATGGTTACACATCGCTTTGGTTACACCGAGGCGAAAGCTGCGTTTGACCTCCTCTGGAATTCGCCCGGTGATACGCTTGGAGTCCTGATTAAATGGCAATAGATGTTCCGGCACGAGAGACTGCGTTTCAAGCGGAATTACGCGGGACTTCCCTCACTTTTTCGGCAACGTGGGGGCTCTTCTCACCAAAAGGAATTGATGCAGGAACACATCTATTGATTGAACATCTGGATATTCAAGACGGGGAGACTTGTCTTGATCTTGGGTGCGGATACGGTGCTATTGGCATCACGCTTGCGAAATACGCCCAAACCTCAACTGTTTATATGGTGGACAAGGACTTTGTAGCAATTGACTACGCTCGCAAAAACGTGGAGCAGAACCGACTCCAGAATTGTCGTGTTCTCCTGAGTAACGGGTTTAGCCATCTCCCGAACATCCAATTTGATCTCATCGTCTCTAACCTACCTGCTAATGTTGGCAAAGAGCTCCTACAGATTTTCCTGTCGGATGCGAAACACTACCTCAAACCGAATGGACGGCTCTATGTCGTCACTATTTCGGGCCTCCGAGAATTTATCAAGCGTAATTTTATGACGATTTTCGGGAATTATCGAAAAGTCAAACAGCGTAACACGCATACGGTTGCGTTGGCAACACGAGCATAGCGTTTTTATCCTTGCGCGGAGAACTGTGTGTTTACAAAGCTGGTACGGACTGTGAACGTTTTGAGAATGATTTGACATAGACGCAGTGGTTAGGTATAATTATAACAATATTGTAGATATAACAAACAATCAAAACACTTTTCCCAGTAAAAATCCCCAAAGGAGAACAGATGACTCGTTTTAGTTTCGTGTTAGCACTCATCGTGTGCGTCGGTATGTCTGTTAGTGTCGCCTTCGCGCAAGATGCAGCTATTAATGGTGGAACCGTTCGAGGTCAAATTGTTGATACCAGCAACAAGCAGAATCCGATTGAAGGCGTTGAAGTCAAGATTGTTGGTGTAGATGGTACAGAATATGAAGCAACAACGGATAAAAATGGTGATTACGTACGAGCAGGTCTGCCCGCAGGTCGCTATCTCATCAGTATCTATAAAGACGGATATGGCGATCGCCTCGGAAAACCGGTTACAGTTGTCAACGGTGGTGACCATTTCCTACCGCTCAAGATGACCAAAAAGTCGGAAGGGCTTGCTGGTTTACTCCAAAGGTTCAGAGGCGGACAACAGGACACCTTTAAGGACATATATATGGGAGAAAATCCGAATGAGCATTGGTACAACCTCACCTTGATGAATACCAAGATCGGTTACATGTATATGTCTACCGAAAAGACTGAATATCAAGGGGAAAAAGTGGATCGGAACAAAGTTGATGTGGTTATGAATCTTAAAGCACTGGGGGCGAACGTAACAGTTGAGATCACCCGCGTCGAGTATACGGGTTCCGATTCAATGCCGCGCCACTTCCTCTCGACCTCCAATGAGTCGGGTCTAAAACAGGTGGAAGGACGTATTGTAGATGGAGTGGCACACATTAAGACGACACTTAACGGTGAAACGACTGAATCAGAAGTTCCTGTACCACCTGATACAATTTCTGAACTCATAGGCGTGGAATCACTCTTTCGGAAGGGTCTTAAAATAGGCGACAAACGGAACTTTCACGTTTTCAGTTTCGATTTATTGAAGCCGGTAAAAACGGAAATCGAAGTTGAAGCGCAAGACACTTTAACCTATCAGTCGGGAGAAAAACAGGTTTATGTTTTGCGTCAGACGATGGATATGATGAATGGGATCACCTCGAAGATTTGGATTGATGCTGACGGTATAACCTATCGAACGGAAACGCCGTTGATGGGGCTCTCCATGGTAACCACGAAAACGGATAAGGAGACAGCCCTTGGTGACATTGAAGAGATTGATGTCGTTTTAAAAACTCGTATTCTCCCCTCGGGCAAACGTCCTACACCGAAGGCAAAGAACTTTGAGGCGGACGTGAAACTCGTATCGGGAAACATCACTGATGCTATCATGTCTACTTCTCAGCAAAAACTTGCGTTAAACGATGCGCAGTCAGGTAGACTTTCCATTCAGGTTCCAACGGTTGTCGCAGAAGATTGTCCTGATCTGCCTATTCAGGGTGCGGCGGATAAATTCCTTGGTGCAAGTGCTTATATTCAAACCGATGCACCTGCAATTCGTGCAAAAGCCGCGGAGGTCTTAGATGGAGAAGTTAATTCATGGCGTGCGTCAGAAAAGTTATGCGAATGGGTGTATACATCCATTACTGATAAACAAATGAGCGGTGGCTTTGGTTCTTCATTAACCGTGCTGGAGACACTCTCTGGGGATTGCACGGAACACACCGTACTTTTTATTGCGCTGTCACGTGCCGTTGGAATTCCAGCACGTATCTGTTCTGGTGTTGTATTTGTAAAAGATGCCTTTTACTATCACTTTTGGCCTGAAGTCTACGTCGGTAGATGGGTGCAGATGGATCCATCGTTGGGGCAAAATATCGCCGATGCGAATCACATACAGCTCGGTGGAAGCACCTTGGAATCGGATAACCTGATAGGATTCGCTGAAGACGTTTTCCGGACACTCAATCAACTTGAAATTGCCATCGTTGAATAGTCATCAGTCATCAGTTATCAGTTAAAGAGGTTCCTGATAAACCCAAATCTTCTTTGAAACCATTAGCGTTTCAGAGACGATAACATCTTAAAAGAAGGTGTACATCTATCAAAAACCAGAACTGATGACTGATGACCGAAAACTATTCCTCTGATAACTGACGACTCTCACTGCGAGGCAAACTGATAACTACTGATGGCATTTCTCAATCCACTTTTTCTCTTGGGACTCCTCGCCGCTGGCATTCCTCTAATTATCCATCTCTGGAACCGTCGTCGCGTTGTGACCATCGATTTTAGCAGTCTGATGTTCTTGATGGCAGCACATCGCGAGAACGCTCGGCGATTCCAGCTCAGGCAGCTTCTCATTTTGCTTTTGCGGATGGCAATCGTTGCGCTTATTGTGCTCGCCTTGGCACGTCCATTTTTGACGCTTGGGTTGCCTGTTGCTTCCGTACGTGCGAAAACTGATTTGGTTGTTGTCTTGGATAACTCCTATAGCATGGCGTACCAAGATGTTGATAACATCAGATTTGAGAAAGCGAAAACTTTAGCAATTGATATTCTTGACACGCTGCGGCACGGTGACAGTGCCGCACTTATTTTAATGTCGGATATTCCGAATCCTGTTTTCCGGCAGCTCACTCCGGACCTTGAAAGCGTTAGGGCAGCGATCAACGCTGCGGAAGTTTCTTATCGTGCCACAAACGTCCAGCCGAGCCTTGAACTTGCTCACGAAATTCTCGCCGAATCAGAACAATTGAACAAGGAGCTCTATCTTATCTCGGACTTCGCCGAAAACGGATGGAAAAACTGGGGGCGGCTCCTAAATCGTTCTGGTGCGCGTGTTTCTCTGATGCCTGTTACCGAAGGAGAAGCACATAACACAAATATTGAAGAAATTCGTTCCTCCAACCAACTTATAGGCGTAAATCTACCGCTCCAATTGAATGTGACGACTGCGAACCATTCCGTAGCTCCTTTGGCACGGAGTATGCTAACACTATTTATTGGAGGAGAGAAACAAAAAACTGTGAGTTTTTCTGCAGCAGCTAACGAATCACTAAATACAACTTTAACATATAACTTTTCTACACCCGGCACGCATGCGGGTTATTTTATGCTCACGGAAGATCGACTCACCATTGACAATCGGCGTTATTTCGTCTTGGATATCATCGGTGAAGTGCGTGTGCTTTGTGTCGGAGAACAGACGGAATACCTCGCATTGGCACTAAATCCACATAAAAATAGCCGTCAGCCATCGGTTTCCGTCAGCAATCAGCGAAGAGATTTTCTTAACACCCGTCGATCACCGACAGCCGATACAATGATTCTACCGACGCAATGCACGCCTGCCGAATTTGAGACCTTTCCGCTGGAAGACTATGACGTTGTTATCCTCGCGGATGTATCGAAGATCAACCGCCAGATCGATGCACAGATTCAAAAATTTATCCGTCACGGCAAAAGTGTTATTGCATTTGTGAGCGGGCACAGCGATACAGATAACTACAACCAATTTAGCGATACTTGGTTACCTGCTCAACTTGGTAGAGCACTCACATGGACACCACCGCGACAGATTCGTACGTATCAAGAGACGCACCCTATTTTCGATATTTTCCCGAGCGAAGGATTTTCGATGCAATACGCGCCACAATTTCACAGCGGTGTAGCACTAAGTCCTACGTCTGAATCGACGGTAATTGCACATTTTGACGATGAAACACCTTTTCTCATTGAACGCAGTCAAGGGTCAAGTACCGTTCTGCTCTATAATTGCGGACTACTTGCACAACAGCGCAATACGCCCGACACAAATGCCACGCCGCTTCGCGCGACAACTTATACAAACAATCTGTTTATTAATCCCTATTTCCTCCCGATGCTCCAACAGAGTGTGCTTTACACGGCTACAGCCAACAGCAATCTTTTAACATGGGGTGGACATATAGGTGACACCTATACAGCGCGTTATCCACAGAGTGCCGGTGGGAAAGCGACTATTCGTTTAAAAAACACTGTTGATACATCGCATAACGATGGCTCTGATGTTGATAATAGTACTGTGGTTCCGATTTCTGAGGACGGGACGCTGCGATTTCAAGGGACAGAACGTCCTGGTATCTATCAGGTTGAGATTCAAACTCAAGGCAGACTTCAACGAGACTTCTTTGCTGTTAACGTTGATGCGACTGAAGCCGATTTAGCACGGATTCCGCTCCAACAGGCGGCTGCACGGGTCGGTGCGCGAACAACAGCAGATACGGAAACTGAAGGAACAATGGTCGAAGCTGATACTTACAACGTTAAGAGACAAGGTAAGGAAATATGGGGTGAATTGCTTCTCTTGGCTGTCTGTCTCATGCTCCTGGAAAGTTTCCTCTCAAATCGCGAAAAGGTACTGACCGTAGGTGAAACATAATGGTAGATTTTAGGTCCACTGGGTGCCCACTTGGAACTTTGTGCTTAATCGCGTTGTTCAGCATTAGTATATATGTTGAAGTTTCATCAGAGATAGCGGCTGCTTCACAAGACAAAACAACAGATTCAGGAGATGAAGCCAATACTGTGCGGAGTCTGGTTATCAAAGGTAATGATTCATTCTCCGAACAGCAAATTCGTGCTTTGATGCGGACAGATGTCTGGAGTGTTTACGATGAAACCGTTCTGGCGGGGGATTTTGAAGCGATTCTACGCTTTTATAAAGGGAACGGTTATCGGTTCGCGCGTATCGTTGAAGCGCAAAACTATATCAAGAGATTTGAGGACGGGGTCTACCTTGGGTTTGAGATTGATGAGGGTATCATCGGAAAAATTACAGTGTCCGGTAATACAAATACGAAAGAAAATGTGATACTCCGCGAATTACTGTTTCAGGAAGGAGATATCTACACAGAAGCGGATAAGACAGAAAGTGAACGGATTCTACGACAGAAGTCTTATATCGGTTCTGCGAACATTGTTCCACAATGGAATGCAAGTTCAGAAACGGTAATGCTTCATATTGATATTACAGATCTTTGGTCACTTAGAGGGGCATTTGATCCGTTGCCGTTGGTGAATCCTGAGGGCGGTAAGTTTCTTATAGCAGGTACAGACTTCAATTTACTTGGTTCTGGTCACTTCACACAACTTCGTTATGAAGGGGTTATAGAGAGAGAGGAAGAAACGCAGCATCTTATACGCGGTAGGTATCAGATGCCGAGGTTACTCAATTCGTATTGGAAGTTTGATGGGGAGTTTGCACAGCGGTTAGAAGGGAACACATGGACATCCTTCTTGGAACGCCCACAATATAGTTTCTCATTGGAACGCCCGCAATACAGCTTGAAAAGCCGATGGAGTGCGACTCTGAAAGTCTCTGAATTGATTCATCCGAGACGGTGGTACGAGAACGGTGTGAAAACAGATATTTTCGAGGGAAATCTGCAAACAGCATCTGGCACCATCCTTCGCTATTTCGGGGATCGGGAACGACAAAATTATATAGGGCTTTTGGCAGAATCGCAGCGTTCGAGATATGTATTAATTGAAACTTTCGGTGAATCCGAAGCGGCACCGTCGGATCGGGACATCAAAAGTGTCGGCATCATCGTCGGACGAAAGCGCGTCGTCTACCACAAAACTCGATTCCATAGAAAAATGGGGCAAGAAGAAGATTTCTTCACCGGTTCACAATACGCCCTCTCAGTGGGATATGCATCGCCGTTATACGGTTCGGACAAGTCGGAATCTTACGCACGTTTTATAGGTATCTCAGCATGGACACGAGGCAGACGTATATTGAGTACAACCCTTATAGACCTTGCAACAAACTTCACAACACGTATTGAGCGTTCAAAGATTCAATTACAGACTTCATGGTACTATATAGACGTGTTCAACACGGGTAACGACATCTATACAGTAGACAAAGGATTCCGTAAGAACGGTTTCTTTGATTTTCATCAGACATTGGTGGCACAATTTAAAACAGATATACAGTTTGGATGGAGTGGTGAAGACCAGGTTACCCTTGGGTCGGACAACGGGTTGCGCGGGTACGATCCACAGCAATTTAACGGTGAAAAAATGATGTTGATACGCATTGAAAGCAGAACCTTATGTGGCGGGGCACTTTTCAGTAAAATTGATGATGCTCTTGGAGCGGTTGCTACGTTCATCGCCAAACCGTTCATTAAACGCTCCGTTAAAGTTGGGCTTGTTTTAAGTGCTACTGCTTTCGTCGATGCAGGTTATATCTGGAACGGGAAACGCACTTTTCAACTGAGTGAACCCAAGAAGAGTGTTGGGTTCGGTTTGCGAGGTAGTTTTTCTCGGGTAAGTGGTCCGAGTATCTTTCGCATCGGATTAGCGTTTCCACTTGATGTCCCATCCGCGTCTGCTTTTGAACCTCGATTTTTTTATGGTTTTAACCAGACCTTTTAAGTCCTATCAAGAAATGGGAACCCAGATATGGATAAACTACCGCGCCTGTCAGCTGAAAGTATCACATGGCGAGCTATCCTGATAGGACTTCTGTCGCTTCCGCTCAATATCTACCTCGTCGTTCAGACAGAGACAGTATGGACGACCCAATATCCGACAACAATGGCGATTATCTTCAACGCCGTTTTTACGCTTTTCCTCGTCGCGATTATCAATCTCCCTTTATCACGCTACCTCCCGAAATGGCAACTCACACAAGCAGAGATGCTAACGGTGTATCTCATGGTAACGCTGGCATGCGTCGTCTGTGGTCATGATCTTTTGCAGGCAACAATGTGCGTCTTGGGACATGCCTCATGGTTCGCTACGCCGGAGAACGAGTGGCAATCTCTCTTTTTCCGCTACATTCCGGACTGGATCGCTGTCATGAATCGGCGCGCCTTAACCGGCTATTATGAAGGCACGTCAAACCTATTTGAAATGGAGCATATCCGTGCGTGGATTACGCCCGTAATGGCGTGGTTGGTCTTCTTTTCTGCCTTGGCGTTTTCCATGATGATGCTCAGCGTCATCCTCCGCAAACAGTGGATCGAACACGAAAAACTGAGTTACCCAATCATCCTACTTCCCTTCGAGATGACAACGGGTGCGAGTTTCTATCGGAACCGATTGCTTTGGATAGGATTTGCGGTCGGATTCGGACTTGATCTACTCAACGGTATTAATTTTCTGTTCCCCTTTGTTCCGGGTATCCCTATCCGTCACGACATTGGACGGCTGTTCACGGAAAAACCGCTGAGTGCTATCGGATCAACGCCTATTCATTTGAATCCGTATGCTATTGGCATCGGTTTCTTGATGCCGTTGGATTTGTCGCTTTCTTGTTGGTTGTTCTATCTGTTTTGGAAGGCGCAGCTTGTCTTCGGTGCGATGACAGGATTGAATCAGACCCCGGGGTATCCGCATATTGACATGCAATCGCTGGGTGCGTACTTTGGACTCTGTTTCTTCGCGCTCTGGATAACCCATAAACATTTATGGCAGGTTATCCGTAATATCTTAGGGTTGAAAACGAATTTGGACACGAGAAGCGAACCGATAGGGTATCGTAGCGCGTTTGTTGGGTTGTTACTCAGTATTGCAGTCGTTTTTGGGTTTTGCTTGAAGGCGGGGATGTCGTGGTGGGGTGTGCTGGGATTCTTCAGCATCCATTTCATACTCGTTTTGGCATTCACGCGGATGCGCGCCGAACTTGGCACACCGACGATGGATTTCTACCGTGCCGGTCCTGGTCTTTTCCTCACCTCAATCTTTGGTTCCAGAAAGATAGGTGCGCCGACGTTGACGGGATTTGCATTCCTCTATGGCTTCACCCGAAATTACCGATCGCAACCGATGCCGAATCAATTAGAAGGGTTTAAACTTGCGGACAAAGGGCGTATCAACACGCGTCAAGTCCTTTGGGTGATGTGGGGTGCCACAGTTATCGGGCTATTTATCGGTTTTATCGCGTTCCTGCATGCGGGTTATCTGCATGGAAGTTTGGGGACATGGCGGGGACAGGAGGCGTTTAGTGACTTACAACGGTGGTTGACGCTTCCAAACGACACAGACTGGGGGCGCATGGGATTTTTCGGATTCGGTATCTCTCTGACGCTAACGACGCTGTTTATGCGTTTGCGATTTATCTGGTGGCAGCTGCACCCGCTCGCCTATCCGCTTGCGGGGAATTGGAATTTCGGTAGGCTCTGGTTTCCTGTATTTCTGGCTTGGTTGATAAAGTCTATACTGATTCGGCACGGTGGGATTGGTGCGTATCGCCGAACGCTACCTCTGTTTTTTGGGACGATGCTCGGCGAATTTGTGATGGGGAGTATCTGGGCAATTTTGGGGTTATTTCTCGGACAACGGATGTATTCGTTTAAGCATTGGTGAAATAGTTGTCAGGGATTAGCCGTCAGCCATCAGCGATCAACCGTCGGTTGTCAGAAGGGTGGGGATTCGGAGTCCCTTCTACAAGATAACCAAATGACTCTACTGATCTGCCAAAGTACTTAATCCGTAGTTTTCTGCAAAGAGATATTACCACCAGTGGTATGCAATTTCAACAAGGGACCGCCATCATTTATACGACTTCCAACCTATTTTGGGGAGCCTTTCCCTGAATAACTGGTTCTACTGCGAAGTCCGTTGAGACGCGTCCGACACTGGTTTCAGCATCTAAGTTAATAGCGATATCCGGTATAAAGGGACAGTTATGCTGCCCGCCAATGTGTGTCAATAAGGGAAGGCGCGACCTGTCTGGAATGTTCTAAATGTTATTCCAGACAGGTGCAGCCTATGATTCGCTATTTTGCTGTTGTGTCCGGATTTCTTGGAGTATTTCGACAACAGTCTCCATCTGCCCTTCAAGTTTGGCGATTCGTTGTTCTACAGGGGGCACGTCCTCGTCCTCGTCAGAGGTGACCTCAACGGTTTCGACGGTATCAGCATTATCTTCTTGTGCTTGTCCGCTCCAAATATCTTTGAGGAAAGAGGGCATGGATTGTCGCATAACCTCACTGACGTCTTTCAACTCATCGCCAATGGTTTTCTTGATTTGCGCGAAGTCGAAATCATCAGCGCAGCTCTCTTTAACGTAGGCAGTGACTTGGTGACACGCGAAGCAAATATCGCTAAAAGAGGCATCTGTTTCAAGCAGTTCAAACAGACCGTCGGGTACTGCATTGAGTTCAGAGAGGAGGTTAAGTGCGTTGTTAAATTGTCGAGCACATCGCTCCTCACCATCCGAAAATTGGTCTGTAATCGCCGAAGTTTCGATGATGCGTGCTGTTGTTTCCAATAGCCGCAGAATTTGACGTATTTCCCTCGTCCGACGTATTTCCTTCTGAATTTCCTGTTCGTTAGACATGATCTTCTCCTATTTTTGTGGATTTGTCTATATAGAGTCCCTTGAGACTGAAAAGGATAGTAAAAAACGTAAGCCACGCGATCTTTCTTTTCAAAAAGATCAACAGACCCGAAACGAATCTCGGATCTGTCTATCGGGTTGTCTATATAGATTCACGCCAAACCAAAAGGATAGTGAAAAATTTAATAAGGTTTACACACTACGAAGTTTCCTGCTTTAACTCGGCGACGTTCCGGCGGATCTTGATAACTGCTTTAATAATATCCTCAATGTCCTCTTCGTTCGCCATCAGGACGTTTTGGCTTAGGGAGAGACCTGTCTGACATATTTTTTCGGTTTCAGGACAGTGCACATCGTCATAATTGAGGTCATGTCCGAAAAGGTTAGAGGTGAGGAAAGCGGCACGATACATAGGCGTGGAATACCAATATCCCATGGGTATCCCTTCCGCTCGCATCGCACTAAGAAATGTCTCGCGTGAGATACCTTCAAACTCTTCGGTGTCAAAAATAGCCTTATAGCCGTGGCATCCACCGCGCGTTGCCCGCGGATCGAGTGGCGTGACTTTAATGCCCGGTACCTCGCCGAGCCAACCGTCTAGCCATCGCATGTTCTTATGTCGGTAGTTCGTTTCAGCCTCAAGTCGGGTTAGCCGGGAAAGGAGGAGACCGCCTTGCCATTCCGTCATACGGAAGTTGCCGCCGAAGGGTTCCGCTTCTCCGAATTCAGCATCGGGTAGCGTGCGACCACAGTTATGCAATGCGTAAGCGCGTTCATAGAGTTCGCGATCGTTTATTAGGACGATGCCACCCTCACCCGCACAAAGATTTTTCGAGGACTGGAAACTGAAACATCCGAAGTGTCCCCAACTTCCAACACCGCGTCCACGCCATTCTGCCCCGTGTGCCTGTGCACAGTCCTCCACAACCTTGAGATTGTGTCGATTCGCGATGTCAACAAGTGCGTCTAAGTCTGCTGGATATCCTGCGATATGGACTGGTAAAATGACTTTTGTCTTATCCGTTATCGCGGCTTCAACTTTTGAAGGGTCTAATAGGAAACTGTCTGGTGTGGTATCTACGAAAACTGGAGCAGCATGCGTCATGAGGATCGCAACGACTGTTGCTTGGAAGGTGTAGGGAGTTGTGATAACCTCATCGCCGGGACAGACCCCCGCTGCCTTTAGGGCGATATAGAGTGCCGAGGTGCCGCTATTGACGCAAACACCGTAGTTCGCGCCTTGGAATTCAGCGAATTGTTGTGCAAATTCTGGGACCTTCGGTCCTCCAACGCCCCATTGTCCGCTTTTGTAAATGGTCTCAAACGCTTCGATATCGGCAGGATCCTGCGTGGGCCATGTAGGGAAGCCAGCAGTTCGGACAGGTTCACCGCCGTTTATTGCTAATGTTGCCATCTTCTTATCCCCTTCAATCCTGAGGTAGCTGTTCTATATAATCTCGTAAATCTCTGAATTTCGTTCTATTAATTATTTCTTGGACTTGATGCTCTAAAGATCCCGATTCTACTTCAGTGATTAATGCCGTTAGGACATCTCGCGCTTTTCTTTCTAATTCAGCATCAATTGCGCCATTTTGAATGGCTTCTTCAAATTCATCCTCATCTTGAATTTCATAGGTGCCATCAGGGTTTACCCAGAGATCCAAGAACAGATCTGTTATTTCAAAACAATTAAGTTGCCCGATTTTATCCAGACTCCGCTTGACGGGTTTCAGAATATCGCAGTAATAACCGGTCCACTCGTTATCAAGATTATAAACTTTGCCGACATCATACCAAAGTCCTGTAAACACGAACCAGACTGCAGCGAAGTTATCCGCTAAAACTATCTCCCCGTTTTGAACTATCGGTGAGGAGGGTTTAACCCGTTGAGACGTGACAATCACATCGTCGTCCAGATAAAGCAACTCTTGTTGGAAGTGATTAACTCGGTCCGGAGGTCTTTTATAGGTAAGTGTTACAATCTCCAATTTTTTATATTTCCTCTTTTTTTATTTCCTTGCGGTTCGTTCAGGCGGGTTGAGGTATGAAAGTTTTTCTCCGTATATCTGAAGAAACACCCAAGCAAAAACCATTCCATTTCATTCCAAGTTACGCGCTTTTTAATCCAAGAATTTAAGGCTGATGCGACGCGATTGCTTCACGGAAGGCTTTAATATGTTTCGGGGTTGTCCCACAACAGCCACCTATTAAATAAGCACCGGTTTCAATGAGTTCAGGAACATGACTTGCCATCTCTGATGGTGTCTGCGTGTAGACGGTTTTGTGGTTTTCATCAAGTTTTGGCATGCCGGCATTTGGATATGCCATCATCCGTTTCCCGTTGATTCCTGTTTCAGCAAGTGCTGTACTGAGCTGCTGGATACCATTAATCGCATAAGGCATACCTGTATGTTCATCACGTCTGGACTCAGCACCGCAGTTCACACCGATGATACTAACGGCATTTAACAATGAGCCATCTCTCGAAAATTCACCCGACATGAGAATCTCAAGAAGATCAGCAGGCGAATTCCCCCAGTCCGTCCGATAGATAATATTGCCTGTCCGTCGTTCTTTTGTCCATTTGTATGTCAAATTCACTGCGATCGGGAGACCTGTCTCACGAGCGACATCTACAGCGATCGCTGCCTCTTTTGCTGAAAACATCGTCTCGAGGCAGAGGAAATCCACGCCTTCTTCTGCCAAGGTATGAATCACTAATTTATGTGCTTCTTTTGCGTCATCATTTGGAATGCCAAAAGTGGTATCTCCACTATCGGCTTCTATTGCGCCGGGAGAGGGTCCAACGGAGCCTGCTATATACACTTCTTTTTCAGTTTGTGCAACGGCTGCTTTTACGTGTTGAACAGCGAGTCGTGTGAGCCGTTGTGCACCCAATGCATCTTGTCCAGCCATTTCCAAGTGAAGTGGAGATGCTACAAAGGTATTTGTTCCAATCGCCTCAGCACCTGCGTTGATATAGTCCGAATGGATGTCAACAACAGTTGCAGGATGTAATTCATTGGCGAGTGCGCTGTTCGCGAGTTCTATACCGCGTGCGAATAATTGCGAACCGAACCCACCATCGTAGAGGATCGGTGCGTCAGATTTTAAACGTTCTCGAAAGTTCTTAATTTTACCTTGCGGTTCGGTGAGATGTACTAATGGTTTCACGTCTCTCTCCGTATATCTGAAGAAATGCCCAAGCAATACGCAGAAATACCCAAGCAAAAACACTCCTCCAAATGTAAATCTAAGACAAATTATGCCATTTAGGGCATAATTTCATTACGAGCTATGCGCTTAGGATGATCCTGAAAACCTATAATCCTATAGAAATCGAAGAAGCCTATAAATCATAGTTCAGACTTTTGCCTTCTTTACAACGTTACTGGCATTGGTTTGAATTGACACCCTTCCACGAAGATGTCAAAGAAATCGGGAGTGGTCTCCAATTCAATATGTTCGATGTTGTTGACAAATGCTTCGACACTTGCACGTTTTTTGTCTGAAAGGAGTACCGCCATCGCTCCCGCTACTGCGGCGTTGCCGATTTTGACGATATTTGTTTCTGGAACAGGTGCGAGAAATCCGATTTCGATCGCATCCTGTAGGTTAACATAATTGGCGAAACCGCCCGCCAGAAAAAGTTTTGTGATGTTTTCGGGAGCACAACCGAAATGTCGTAGGACGATATACTGTCCACAGTAGTTTGCTGCCTTTGCTTGTGCCAGATTGCTGGCATCCTCGCGTGAGAAGGTAATGCCGTGTTCAGGCAAAAGGGGTATAACGCGTTGCTTCCTATCTGCAAAAACGCCTTTTGGACTCATCTGATCGTTCCGACGCAACTCGGCAAGGAGCGAAATCAACCCAGAACCGCATAGACCTTGTGGCGTTTCTCCATCAATCGTCGTATAATCGAAATGGCTGTCATACCATTTCACAGACTCAATGGCACCGGGATAGGCGGGCATTCCGTATTCAATGCCGCCCCCTTCAAATGCTGGACCGGCAGGGCACGATGCGGCTACCATCCGCTTCGCATTTCCGACGATCACCTCTGTGTTTGTTCCGACATCGACTAACATGATGACCTCATCCTGTGCGGCGATGTCGATCGTGACTAAATCGGCTGCGACATCCGCGCCGACATGGCTGGCAATCAGCGGCAGGCTGTACACCATCGCTTTCGGATTTGCACGGATCCCTAAGCGGCGCGTTTTTTCTATAAGCGAAGTGGTTGAACGGATGCCGTCCCGATATTCATGCTCAATCAGGGATTTATAGGGTTTCTGTCCAATGCTCTGGACATCCTGTTTGAAGAAAATATCGCGCATCGTTGTGTTTCCTACAACAACAATCTCATAAATTTCTTGTCGGACGAAATTGTGGCGGGTACACATCTCCATGATTTCGCTGTTTAGCGCAGCAATAAGCGATCGGCGCAGCTCTCCGTGAAATTCACCGTCGTAAGTGATGCGGTTCATGACATCACTGCCACCGAAACGTTGTGGGTTTTCAAAGGAACTGACGGAAACCGTTTTCCCGTTCTCCAAATCCACCAAATTCGCTACCACTGTAGTTGTCCCGATGTCTATGGCTAACCCATAAAGATGCCCTCGGTAACGGTCAATAGGTTCGTCGTTGTAATAGACAACCCCATCGCTATGGGTGACTTTTGGACTCAATTCCAGTCCTTTGTTGTCATCTATAAGGGTGTGCGTTAGAATCCTCGGTGTGCGGCGGAGCGGTGTGAACTCAATATCTTTATCAACATCCAGAACGACCGCTTGGCAGGCGAGACGGTAATTATCTCGGAGGAAGGCTTCGGCTTCATTAGGGGGTTGGAGGCTGTCCATCCCACGTTTAATCTCAACGATACATTCGTGGCACTGTCCAGTTCGGAAGCAAGAGGTAGGTACTTGGACGGTTAAATCGTCTGCATAGTCAAAAACAGTTTTTCCGGGGGTAAGTTGATAGGCTTTTCCATCGCATGTGATTGTGCCTTGTGACTCCACTGCTTGATCGGATGCATCAGTTTCCCATGCACTGCGATAATCTAATTTATCGTCTCCAACACACAGGAGTCCTGTCCCTTCATCTATTTTCCGTTGGTTTCGACAACCGAATTTCGCGGTACAGTGATCAAATCGGTTTTTGTAGGGACACCGATAGGTGGCTTGTTCATCGGCATGGACGACCAAACCTTCAAAGATTTGTGTAATTTTGTTGAGTCGTTTTTCGTATTCGGCTTTATCTATCTTTTTCATCAATCTTCGGGCAGGAGACCCCATGCTTTAGCCCCTTCCCAGTAACGGGTGGGGACCCCAGGGAGGAATGCCCGCTCTTATAGTTAAAGTTGAGGCGTGTTAGCACTCTAAAATCGTTTCGTTTCGCGCCTGTTGTCAGTCGTTTACCTGCGAGAGTATAGATGGAAAATAAACCTTTGGCATTAACACCCGCAAGGCGTGTGAGACCATATTTGACGTGCTTGAGCAAAGTGTTTTTCACGAGTCCGTTTCCTAACACAGTGCCACCATATCTATTTCGCTGCCTGCCTTTTGCCTCTTGTTCTCTGTGTAGACACCTGCGTTTGATAGGGATAGGGGAAACCATACAGAATATATCGGTATTGTCAGGAATAGAAACACCCCCTACGGTGTGATGTGCCAGACACCAAGAATCTACGCAATGTGCGTTAAAGGTTTCTGATAACTTCTCAGAAGACTTCTTGAGTCCTAACCGATCGCGTATCTCTTTGGTTTCCCACCCTTGAAGTGTCAGCAACTTCCATCGCTTTTCGACTTCTGTATAGAACCACTGCTTACCGACTTCAAGCGGACTAAACGATTGATTCCACTTCTTGGCATGTTCTATTGTCCGTGCCTTAATATCTTCTACACAGACATGCGTTATCGGATAGAGTTTTGATAACCAGTCTAAGATGCGAAGTTTCCAATCCCACCTCGCACGCGTGCCTGCCGGTATCTTTTCTTTGTTAGCCCCACGGTTCTTTCTGTGCTTGCGATTCGGACACTTCCGGGAGCGTCTACTCCTCCGCAACTCACGACGCTTATTCGTCCTCCGTCGCATAGTTAAGTCGGATACAAAATATACCATTAGACCAATAGGGCGTGGCTAAACCTTTCTTAATGAGCATGCCCGCCTTGTTAGGACGCGTAGGCATTAGTTTTTTGCCTGTTTGACTTGTCACGGGAACAAACATCGTTTGTAATCTCCCTTACGGGTTGTGTATTTCCCCATCCAGATCGCAGTATTCAAGTTGAATCAGACTTGGGGAGCATCCGAAACATTGTGCTGGCTGCCACACCCGAATGCCGCGATATATTACTGTAGAAAACCGTTTAACTTGTGGAGTGGACGCTTGGCATGCGCTTCGCACAAGCCCCGTGCTTTAGCTTGGGGTAGTTGACCGGTTTGACCTCCCACTTATAGGTGTGCTTACTTTAGTGAGCCTGTGTATTGTTCCATCAAGAAATCAGATTAATCATAATTATTCAAAATTATAGCATAAAAACAGATGACATGCAAGATTTTTAATGGGTTCGCTTATGGGCGTAATCGTCTAAAGTTTAATCAATTCTCTCTAATTTTAGGCTTTCGTTTTTACCAGACTTGGGCTTAGAAATAAAAATAGGGTAAAGGAACTATCCTTCACCCTATTTGTTGCTTACACTGTTCTTAATTGCTAATGTCAGATACTGTTTCGTGTTCTCTATCGAGAACGTCCTTTCGGAATACGTGGCGAGTTCCGATCCCGGAAATCGCGAGAATTATCGCGTTGTTCATAGCGATTCCCGCGTCGATCACGCGAGTCATTTCCGCGTCTGTCTCGGTATTCACGATTGTCCCGATTATCCCGATAGTTAGAACGGCCGCCGCCTCCATCGCGAGATTCCCGGGAAGCATTCCAATCGGATGAGTATTCGCGATCCTCATTTGATTCAATATTCAGTTCTGCAACCGGGACACCGCCAGCAGCAACAAGTGCGAGATCCACACGATCTTGATCATCAATCGTGAGGATGCGGACAGTGACTTCGTCACCGACTTGCATGACATCCTCTGCGCGTCGGACGTATCCATCTCCCATCTGGGAGATATGAACGAGTCCATCCTTACCGGGCAAGATCTCTACAAATGCGCCGAAAGATGCGGTTCGTACAACTTTACCGGTGTACTCTTTGCCGATTTCAGGCATAGCAGTGATGGCTCGAATCTTCTCCTCCGCGCGTTTGACATCTTCTGCGCTGGTAGCAGCAATTTCGACAGTCCCATCATCTTCAATGTTGATGGTTGTGCTTGTTTCCTCTTGGATACCTTGGACAGTTTTACCGCGGGGTCCGATAAGGTCTTTAATTTTCTGCTGTGCGATTTGGAGTGAATAAATCCGAGGTGCGTAAGGCGAAAGTTCCGCACGTGGTTGTGCTATAACGGCATTCATCTGTTCAATGACTGACAAGCGCGCCTCTTTTGCCTGATGGATTGCGCGACGCATCAATTCAGGTGTAACGCCATCAATCTTGATGTCCATCTGTACAGCAGTAACACCTTCACTCGTCCCCGCCACCTTGAAGTCCATATCACCGAGGAAATCTTCTGTACCGAGCATATCGGTGAGAATAGCTTCCTGTTCGTCTTCCTTAATGAGCCCGACCCCTATTCCTGCGACGGGTCTTTTAATCGGCACCCCTGCATCTAATAGAGCAAGTGTCGCGCCACAAACAGTTGCCATAGAAGATGAGGCATTAGATTCCAAGATTTCCGAAACAATGCGGATGGTATAGTGGAACTCTTCTTTATCAGGAATGATCGGTTCAAGTGCCTTCTCTGCGAGTGCGCCGTGCCCAATCTCCCGGCGTCCGGGGCCCATCATTCGTTTGACTTCACCGGTACTGAATGGCGGAAAGTTATAGTGTAGAAAGAAAGAACGCCTTGCTTCGCCATCAAGTCCACGTTGGACATCTTCATCGCCGGATGTGCCGAGGGTTGTTACACAGAGTGCCTGTGTTTGCCCTCTGCTAAAGAGTGCGGAACCGTGGGTATGTGGCAGCAGTGCGACTTCGCCAGAGATGGATCGAATGTCGGTCACACCGCGTCCATCAACACGTTTACCTTCGGTGAGAATTGCCTGTCGCATCTCTTCTTTTTCAATTTCACTCAAGATAGAGATAGTATCTTTTGCTGCATTCGGATCGACATCTTCGGGTGTATCCTCAAGAATTTCGGAGAGCACTTCCGCTTGTACCTGTTCGAGATAATCCTCACGCGACTTCTTGTCTGACATACCGATAGATTCTCGAATGCGCGATGTGGCGAGATTTCGGACTCGGTCACTGAGGTTTGATTCAACGCTTTTGGATGTATAGTCTCGTTTCGTATTACTACATCCTGCTGCCAAACCCTCTTGGAGTTTAATGATCTCTTTTATCTGTGCGTGTGCGGTGATAATTGTGTCAATGACTTCGTCTTCAGGGATTTCCTTTCCACCGCCTTCAACAGACATGACAGCATCCGCTTTTCCACTCACGAACAACTCCATATCGGAGGCATGGAGTTCCTCATAAGTTGGATTGATGATCAATTCGTTTTCGACTTTCCCGACAGTAACTGCAGCGACGGGGCCGTTAAAGGGTATATCGGAAATAGATAACGCAGCAGATGTTCCAATAAGTGCTGGCACATCCGCCGGATGAACACCATCCGATGAAAATACATTACATAAGATTTGCACCTCAGCCTTAAAGTCCTTTGGAAAAAGGGGTCGGATGCAGTGGTCTATTAGACGAGCCACCAATTGTTCTGATGTCCCAGGCCGTGGCTCGCGCCTGCCATAAACTGTTGGTATACGTCCAGTGGCGTAAGCCCTTTCACGATAATCTACTGTTAATGGAAAGAAATCGAGGTCGTGCTCACTATCATCGGCTACCACTGTGACCAAGACGACCGTTCCACCATATTGTACCCAGACAGCACCGTCTGCTTGTTTCGCGACTTTTCCGGTTTCAATTGATAACTTCTCGCTCCCAAGTTGCATTTCAACTTTCATTCTATATACTACTCCTGTATTTCCAATTTTTTTCTCGTGCCACCAATTATTTTAGAAGACAGTAAAGAAGTCGTTGAAGAACAGTCCTTATTTAAGAAACATATTGCCAACTTAACGATGCTGACTACAGTTTTTTAAGGATTAGAAATACCTGCTCTGACAAGACTCACTTAGCATTTATCAGTTACAAGATCGCCCTTATTCTGTCCCCGCTCGTGCCAATATAGAAAGTCCATAGCACCAGTAAATGGTCTAATTTACTTCAATCCGATGGTGTCACGAATTCCGAGTTCATTAATTAAACGGTAATAGCGCGTAACATCTTTCTTGTAAAGATACCGCAATAAGCGGCGCTGTTTGCCAACTAAGCGGAAAAGTCCATGGCGCGAATGATAATCCTTCCGGTGTGTCCGAAAATGTTCAGTCAACTGTCGAATACGCTCAGTCAAAATTGCCACTTGTGCCTCCGGGGAACCGGTATCCTGTTGGTGTATTTGGTACTTTTGGATTAATTCTTTTTTCTCTGCTGCACCAATTGCCAATTGCATTCACCTCCTTATAAGCAAGCCTTGGGAGTTTACGAATTTCGCCGAAAATTATCTCACAAAGACATAAAACCACACTATGAGGCATCAGTGCCTGTCCAGTGCTATAAGAAATAAAAATGCCAAGTTGCGTTCGGGTAATCACTCCCATTTTTATTTAATTTGATACATATATAATACCACAGATCCGTTGGAAATTCAAATTAAAGTCATATCTTTGAGTAATCTCCTATTCAATTGGCGCTCCGATACAAATGGGTAGATGTTTCAAGAATCCTTGCTGCATCGGTGATGTCGCGTCGTATTTGTCGAACCAGCGTCTCAGGATTCGGAAATTTCTGCTCGCTTCTAATTTTCTCCACCAAAAATATTTCTACAGATTTGCCGTAGATTGTTTCATCAAAATCAAAGAAGTGGCTTTCTACCTGAATGCTTGTGCCGTTAAATGTGGGACGTACCCCAATGTTCAATACGCCGTTGAGCCATTGCTCCTCTAATTTTGCCCGAATGGCGTAAACCCCATTGGGCGGACAGATTTGGTCCTGTGTATCTATATTAGCCGTTGGGAATCCAATCTCCTTGCCACGCCCGTCCCCATGAACAACATTACCGAGCAAGGAATAGTATCGCCCTAATAACTGTGAACCGCAACGCAGGTCGCCTCGTGCGAGTGCCTCTCGGATTCGAGTGCTATGGACGGGTGCCCCGTTTATCTCTGTCGGTGGAACAATTGAGACATCAAACGGGTATTCTTGACTAATTTCTGCTAACCGGCGTGCGTTGCCAGCGCGGTTTTTTCCGAATTGACAAGCATATCCAACAACAACATGTTTGGCTCGGCATTTTTCTAAGAGCACCTTTTCAACAAATGCCTTCGGCGACATCGCTGCTATCTGTGCGTCAAAATTGAGCATGATAACTTTATCAACGCCAAGTTGCTGAAGAATTTCGACACGTTTGGAGAGAGGTGTTAGGAGAGGTGGACACCGTTCTGGTGCGAGAAAAGCGAGAGGGTGTGGATAAAAGCCAACTAATGCGCTCATCAACTGATGTTCTGTAGCGCGTTTAAGGAGGGTATTGATAACCGCTTGGTGCCCAATATGAATTCCATCAAATACACCAAAAGTAACGGCTGCGTCTCTGTGGAATTCACCAATGTCATCTAAACTACAAGCGCTGGTTGGGACTTGCAGATCGCTCCCAATATTAGCGTTTTCCACGTTGCTCAACCCTTCTGGCAATCACCATGTTCTGAGGAGCTTTGATCAATGTAGCGTTGGGCAGTTTGTACAAGCGTCGTAACGGCTGCAAGATACGGCATAACGATCCGACATCCTGCGGCGCGTGTGTGTCCTCCCCCCCCAAACTCTGCAGCAAGTTGACTGACATCAACATACGCCTGACTTCGTAGACTGACTTTTGTGCTTCCATCCGTCATTTCAGATGCACAGAGTGCCACTTCAACACCGGCGATTGCTTGAATTTGGTTTACAATACCTTCAACCGCGTCAGCAGTGGTTCCTGCTTTCCGAAGCATCCGTTGTGTGGCGTACACTGATGCGATCTTCCCATCATTGGTTACTTGCAATGTGCGGAGCACTTCACCTGATAGCCGAATCTTAGCGACAGGGAGTTGCTCATAAACGTTCCGGTAGACCTCATCTGGTGCGAATTCGCCTATCTCAATTAATTCTGCAGCGATCCGGTGTGTTTCAACTGTGGTATTGCTGTAGCGAAAGCACCCCGTGTCAAACATGAGTCCGGTATAAAGGCAGAGGGCACAGGCTTTGCATATTGGTGTCTGATGGTCCTTAATCAGTTTATAGATAATCTCTGACGTAGAAGAAGCCGAAGGCATAATGAGATTGACATCGCCGAACGCCTCTGCGGTGGCGTGATGGTCAATGTTAACAAGTTTATGCGTTGGCAGCAAGGTTTTGGAAAGCGTTTTTCCAATTCGCGCCAATGTGCTTGCGTCCAATACAATTAGCACCTCTGGACGATATGTACTCACAGAGTGGACGCTTTGAATACTATCCCAGTAAGGCAGGAACTTATAACTATCTGGGACCGCATCTGTGTTAAATATTTTAACAGATTTTCCGAGCTTCGTGAGAAAGAGATAGAGTCCCAGTTCGGAACCGATTGCATCGCCATCCGGGTTAATATGCGTCGAGAGTGCGAAGTTATGGTATCGGTCAAATAGGGTAAAGAGTGCGCCGTAGTTCTGCATATCAGTTATCTGCGAGGTGTTCATGAAATGTCTGCTTCGGGGTTTTCAGATGTCTCATCTTCCGAAGTAATGGACTTGAGGAGTCCATCTATTTTGAAGAGGTAGTCAGCGGATTCATCAATCGTAAATCTAAGTTCTGGCGAGTAGCGGAGCGTGAGACGATTTCCAATTTCTCGCCTGAGGAATCCGGCAGCACTTTTCAAACCGGCGAGCGTCTCGTCCTTCTGTGCTTCGTCTCCGATGACACTCACCTTGACATCCACATACTTCAGATCTGGCGACATCTCTGCCTGCGTGACCGTACAAAACGCGACGCGCGGATCCTTGACAGAACGCTGGATAATCTCACTCAACTCTCGTTGAATAAGGGCTCCTACTCGGTCTTGCCTTCTACTATCTGCCATGTTGTTCCTATCTTTCCACAGCAAGTTTTGACTTGCGAGTTTTGTCAGAAGAAAAATTCTGTTTCGTAATCTACCAGTTCAGCGTCTACATTTGTCTCAACAAAAGTGATGACGTGTGAGATAACCTTATTAAGATATGCGACATCGTTGGAAACAGAAACGGCGGCTAATACTGCGAACTGATGTGCATCTAACGCTTCAACTTCCGCGACGGCGATATTGAAACGGTTTTTGAGTCTTGTGACAAGACTTTTGATAACCCGGCGTTTCGCCTTCAAAGATCGGCTATCAGGAATGCGTAGCCGGATTTTACAAACACCGATATGCATGAAAGGTGTCAGTTAATAACTGTAAAAGTAGGCGCGGTTTTGTGGCGTACTTGAAGAAACACTTTCTTCACATTGGATTTTAGCATTTGCATGCATTTCAACCGCGCTGTGTTAGAAAATAGATGATGACTCGGACCCGGTAGCTTACGAAAGCGAACGTGCGACTTGTTCGTGGACGTAACACTCAAGAACATCACCGATCTGTAGGTCGTCAAATGTCTCAATACCTATACCGCATTCGTAATTCGCCTGTACTTCATTCACATTATCCTTAAATCGACGCAGGGAATTGACTTTTCCTTCGTGGATTAATCGATTGTCGCGCAAGACACGAAGTGGCTGGTCGTAAGTGATCCGTCCCCAATTGACGTAGCTGCCAGCGACTAAACCGAGGCGCGGTACCTTAAACAATTCACGAACTTCTGCCCGTCCAATGACGACTTCTCGTACTTCAGGATCAAGTAAGCCTTCCATAGCTGAACGGATATAGGAGACAAGTTCATAAATAACGTTATACGTCCGGACATCAATTCCCTCAGTTTCCTTAGCTTGCACTGCTTCCGTTGTAGGATGAACATTGAAACCGACGACAATTGCATCAGATGCAGAGGCGAGCAAAATGTCAGTTTCGGTGATACCACCGACTGCTTGATGGATAATATTGATTTTAACCTCGTTGGTACTCAAATCAAGTAACGATGAAGCAACGGCTTGTACGGATCCTTGTACATCGCCTTTAAGGACGACATTTAATTCTTTAATCTCACCTTCCTGAATCTGTTGGAATAGATTTTCGAGACTCACATGGCTATTCGCACCAAGTTTTTCGGTGCGGTACTGATCCTGCCGGGTTTCACTGATCAAGCGTGCATCTCTATCAGATTCCACGACGTAGAACCTGTCGCCTGCCTCAGGCACGCCGGTGAAACCGAGGACTTCAACGGGACGTGAGGGCCCCGCCTCTTTCAATCGTTTCCCAAGATCATCCATCATTGCTCTAACTTTTCCAGAGTATCTACCGGAAACAAAAACATCGCCAACCCGCAATGTTCCGGACTGTACGAGAACAGTCGCAACAGCCCCGCGTCCTTTGTCTACTTGTGCTTCAATGATAACACCGCGAGCGGGCTTACTTGGGTTCGCCTTGAGTTCAAGGAGTGCCGCCTCCAAAAGGAGCATCTCAAGCAAAAAGTCGATGCCGGTTCCTTCCGCTGCGGAGGTTTCAACGCAAATTGTTTGGCCCCCCCAGTCTTCTGGGAGGAGTTCATGTTCTGACAATTGCTGTTTGATGTAGTCTGGACGCGCGCCGGGGACATCTATTTTGTTAATCGCGACCACGATGGGGACTTTCGCTGCTTTAGCGTGGCTAATAGCCTCTACTGTCTGCGGCATGACCCCGTCGTCGGCTGCAACAATCAGGACGACAATATCCGTTACCTGTGCGCCGCGTGCTCGCATTGCCGTAAAAGCAGCGTGTCCAGGCGTATCCAAGAAAACAACGCTTCCGCCCTCTAATGCTACATGATAAGCCCCGATATGTTGCGTTATATTTCCCGCCTCAGATTCACTGATATTTGATTGACGAATGGCATCTAAAAGAGAGGTTTTACCGTGGTCAACGTGTCCCATAATTGTGACGACGGGTGCACGGGGTTTTAAAGATTCGGGCGGATCTGGTATCTCGACTAAGAGTTCTTCCTCAAGTGTTCGAGATTTGACTGTTTCAAAATTCAGATGCTCTCCGAGCATCACAAGGGTATCGTAACCGAGTCGTTGATTTATATTCGCCATGACCTTTAACTTCATGAGTTGCATAATCAAGGCAGAAGGTTGTAGTTCAAGTGATGCAGCAAGATTGGCAACAGTTGTGCCCTCTTCGATTTGTAATTTATCTGTTGTATCAGGTGATGCGTCCGTAGCGGTTTCAGCTGACGCTTCAGGGGTAGAAACGGCATCATCCTGTGGTTCGGTTATCAATTCGGATTCAATCAACGCGACGGTATCCGGATCAAGGGAGCTCGTATCTTTTTTTCCGCGAACACCATGCTCCTCCAAGAGAGCAATAAGTGCCTTGGTTGTTAGGTTATATTGTTTTGCTAATTCATAAACCTGCATCCCCTGATCCTGTTTCTCCTGACGATTACTTTTGGCAGATTTTCGCCGCTGTCGTGGGGCTTTGCTCATGATAATTCCTCCTTTTTTCCAGTTGTGCCAGCGGATTTTTCAGTCCATTGAAGTAGAACTTTTTCAAACGGCTCTATAACCTCGTTTGTCAGTTGTACACGTAACAAAGAATTAATCCGTCTTGGTGCCTTAAATGCTTTCTGAATGCAGGGTTGAGAGCGGCAGACATAAGCCCCGCGTCCGTGTAACCGCCTCCGGTTGTCAATTCGCAGCGTTTCATTTTTCTGACACACAAACCGGAGCAATGTTTTTTGCGAAAACTTACCACGGCACCCAATACAAGTGCGAATAACATCTTTCAACAATTTCACTCACTTTTTTGTCGCTTTATTGGATGCCAATAATCTCCGTTCAGATATTGATTGCAACAAGAAACCCTTAACAACCTATTCGGATTCATCATCAGAATCGTCATTCGCATCATCAACATCAAGTGTCTCGGCGTTCTCTTCAGCATCCACGACAACTTCTTTTTTCTCTTCAAGACTTTCCGGCATCTCGGCTTCAAAAGTATCCGCGTCTACCTTGATCTCAGCATCCGCTGCTGTATCAACCTGATGTTCAGCGTCTGTTGAATCTGGGGCATCGACAAGTGCCTGTTCTTGCGAGTTTTGGTCAGATCCGTCCTCTGAACTCTCCGGGACTGGTGCCTCTGTTCCATCAGGATCTTCTGATTTAAAGAGTTCGTTGATCGAAACAGCTGCTTCGGATTCGCCCTTTATGTCAACTTTCCATCCCGTCAATTTTGCGGCGAGCCGAGCGTTCTGTCCACGTTGACCGATTGCTAAGGAGAGTTGATCGTCAGGGACAATAACGCGTGCGCTTTTATTTTCTTCGTCGAGTTCTACTCTGCGCACAACGACGCGTCCTAAAGCCTTGGAAATGAAAACACTGGCATCCTCGTTCCATTCAACCAGATCAATCTTTTCGTCATCAAGTTCGCTGATAATATTTTTGACGCGGATGCCTTTAACGCCGACACATGTGCCGACAGCATCTATCCCTTCCTCAACTGCCTGAACAGCAACTTTTGTCCGATTGCCTGGATCGCGCGCCACCGCCATAATTCGGACTTGACCTTCATAGATTTCAGGGACTTCTTGTTCAAACAACACTGAGACAAGGTCTCGATGGGTTCGCGAAACGATGATAGGCGCACCGCGAGGTTCATTCTTCACGGACAAAATCAAACATTGCAAACGTTTGCCGCGTTCATAGTTGTGAGAGCGCGGCATCTCCCGAGGTGGTAAAAAGGCTTCTGTCTGCTCAAGGTCTAAGATGATACCCCCGCGTTCAAAACGCTGGACATAACCCGTGACGACCTCCCCCTCACGTCCTGCGAATTCCTGATAGATTTTTTCGCGTTCCGCCTGTTTGATTTTTTGGAAAAGGATCTGTTTCGCCAACTGTGCCGGAATCCGTCCAAATTCATCGGGATTGATTTCGACGTTCAGCATCTGTCCGACCTCAACATCGGCTTGAAGTTTCACCGCTTGTTCAATAGGGATCTCCGTAGGGAAATCACGCATAATCTCAACGACTTTTTTAGGAACGTAGCAGCGTATATCACCTTTTTCCAAATTAATTTCAACAGAAACATCAGCATCGGGCCCGTAAACTCGGCGTGCAGCGGCACGGAGTGCTTCCTCTATCGCCTCTACAAAAACCTGTTCAGGTAAATCTGTCTGTGCCGTATTTTGACGAATAGCGTTTTGGAGATTTTCTAACATGGGTAATGTCCGCGGTTTCTTTAATATAGGTATGCAAAGAATATCCTATATGATTTCAGTCCGCTTGCTCCTTTCCAATTCTTTTACAATCTATTACAACTTGCAATGCACACCGTTTGTGCCTGCCAATTACCATTTCAGGTGTATATGTGCCTTACGAATCTGTGAAATCTGAATAGAGAGGTTCTCTCCACCCGCTTGTGCCAAAATGACCCTTTCAGGATGAACCTCTATAATAACGCCTTGCACATGACGTTCCTGTCCGTTTTCTGATTCCGATGCGACTTCTATCTGAACGGTTCGCCCAGAATTTCGCTGAAAATCCCTGGCAGTTTGTAAAGGTCTATCTATTCCGGGTGAAGCGACTTCCAACTGTATGTAGTCTGTTAATTGCTCGTGGATCTCCAAAATTGGATGCACAACATGGTTCACTGCTTGGCAATCTGCCACGGAAAGACCCTCTGGCTTGTGAATAAGTAGTCGTAAGGTTTGTCTGTGTGCTTCAACATCCACAAGTTCAATGCCATCAAGTTCAAGCATCGGTGCTAACATCTCAATAATAGTGTTCTTCTCAGTTGTTGTCATATCCATATAAAAAAACGCGAAATGTCCCAATAATAGAGGCCCCTCGCGGTTCGTTTATGTTGTATCAGACAGATGAGAGAAGTAACACTGAGGCACGAGCGTCTTCTCCTAATTTCAATCTGCTGCGCTATACAACTTCTACCGATTGCCAAGCAACGGTGTATTAATTTATCAAATCTTCCGCTACAAAACCCAATCTTTTAGGTTTGGGATGTAGTAGCGGCAAATCCCTCTATTGCGTCAATTTAACTTGATATTCATAATAAAATGTGATATAATGACTATAGTCATTGGTTGAGATTTGCGACTTTCGCACCTTGCGGAATGTTCTCAACCACCCCCCGCAAAGGGGCAGAATGACTATGGCTAATCACCAATTAAAAAGAACACTAAAACAACCTGAAATATGGAATATAATCCAACCTTGCGAGGTTCGGATACGTTCAAGTTCTGTAGTAGGACATACCTACCAGAAGTATCGGTCGGTCATGAAGGTTCAAGTGATTTTCCGTAGTGTGCCACATGCCCCGCACCACACTTTCGCAAGTGTGTCGGCTCATAATAGATTTGAGCAAGCAACCAATGCCCGTTCCCTTTAGCAAACCTGCTATGGCAATATCGGGAAACAGGTTGCAAGAGACGCCAGTATCGCAGAACGTCAAATGGACGTTGCGGTATATCCTGAAAGAACCACTTGGGAGTTCCGACAAGGGAAACCCAATCCTTCAGGTTTGGGAGGGGGTCACGACATAATTGTATCATATCTTCTGATATAAGTCAAATTAAAAGTCCTTACTGTCCTGATCGGTGTAGAAATCATACCTTTTTTTGAAAAAATACGTTACAATATGTAATATGAGTATGTTTCGTGAACACTGGATCGGCGGGTTAGTCGCTTACAGTACTTTTTTCATCATATCGCTTATTACGACCTTCGTTGTGCCAATCTTTTATGATGGTGTGCCACAAGCGTGGAATCCAACGATTCCACCGGTGAGCGACCTTATAAAAATCATCGGCTGTTTTGCTGTCGCTGTGCTGTTCGGACTGTGGCCAGATGTTGACATCAAAAGCAAGAGCCAAAAGATCTTTTATAGGGTGCTGTTTGTTCTGAACGTGGTACTGATTGTTTTCTTTCAGAAGTATCTTGAATCTGCGCTGTTGGGGCTATTCGCGATGCTCCCGATTATGAGCAGACACCGGGGTTGGACACACGCCAAAATTACGATGATTCTGCTCCCGGTTGTATTTCTGTTAATTCCAATTTATACTGGATACCCAGAATGGCAATCAAGTGGTAGTCTTGTGGACCATTTTAATGCGTTACGAGATTGGGATCACCTGCTAGATGCTATCCTCAGCGGTCTACCATTTTATGTAGCAGCTCTCATCGGCTATGCGACGCACCTCCACTTAGATGGTATCCTATTTCGCTCGCGGAAATCACAACGACAGAAGGCACGGGGAAGCCAATGAACGCAACAACTGAAACGCTTCAAGAAATATTTGGCAATCAAACCCTACAAGCACTCGGTCATTTTGCAAATGAACGCGGTGTGCAACTCTACCTCGTCGGTGGTAGTGTGAGAGATCTGCTGCTCAAACGTCAGACGACAGATATTGATTTTGCCTTAGCCTCGGATGCGATTCAATTTGCCAAAGGGTTTGCCGCGAGCATCAACGCAACTTGTATCGCGCTTGAAGAAAATCCAGCGACTGCCCGCGTAATTGTTAAGCGAGACGGAACCTCACAGACACCGCACCTCAGTATGGATTTCGCACAATTTCGTGCCCCATCGCTCACCGAGGATTTACGGTTACGAGACCTAACAATTAATGCGATGGCAATCGCGTTTGAAAATGTGAAAGCGGCTATAAATGATACGGGTCAACAGAACGCCTCTTATGTGATTGACCCGTGTGGTGGGACGCAGGACTTGGAAAGAGGTTTGCTCCAATTCCCAAGTGAACGGGTGGTGCCAGCGGATCCAGTCCGTCTGCTGCGGGTTTATAGATTCGCAGCACAATTAGATTTCAGGATTTCCGAAAGTGCAATCGACTTGGTAACAAAGTACCGATCACTGCTATCTAACGTAGCGATGGAACGATGCCGCGACGAGTTGATGAAAACCTTTAATGTTCGGACGGCATATCCATATCTACAACAAATGAAGGCAGCCGGACTCCTCACACAAGTCATCCCGCCTATCAAAAACGAGGGCATATTTTGGGATTCACTTGAGAATTTTGAGAAAAATCCAATCCCCACGGCACTACAAGCATACCGTAGTGAAATCAATGAATACCTTCAAGAAGAACTTGGTGTGGAAATCAATAAGCGTTCGTTAATCAAGCTCAGTCTACTCTTGAGAGACAACCTCGGCGGTGTCGGTACGCGTCTCCGATTGAGCCGAAAAGCATCGCAGTTTATGAAATGCCTCCGCCTTGGAAGCGAAGCCCTTAAAAATTTGGATCAGCGATTGACGCAAAAAGAGATCATTCGCTTTCTCAGAACTTATATATCTAACTGGTGGGGTGTCCTTCTCTATACCGCAGCATCACATCCGATTGATCCAGTATTATTTAAACAGGTTGCTAATACATACTACGAACGCATCATGCCCATCAGCAAACAAGGAAAACTTATCACTGGAGATGATCTGATTAAGAAGTTCGACTTGAAAGAAGGAGAACAGATCGGAAAGTTGTTAAAACAGATTGAAGAGCGGCAGTTTGATGGCGAAATCCGAACGCGTGAAGAAGCATTTGCTGTAGTCGCGGCGTTAATTCAGCAGTCTAATCGCTCGCTTTGAACTACATCGGTATTTTAACCCCCTAAATCCCCCTTATCAGGGGGACTTTAAGAGGAAATGCGTAAGTCCTACTACAATTTCGTTTGATATTTTCGCAGCAATTTCGGGAGCAACGACAGCAAGAGCATAAGCACGCCAGCAACTCCGAGATAAAGCAGTGTCTTCCAAATATCGCCTTCACCGCTAACAAATGCGCCGCCGAACTGAACAAACACTGCCGTTCCGGGTAACATAAAGATAGCAGAAACAAGCACAAAAGTGGAAAATCGGATACTCGTTAGTCCGTAGGCGTAGTTTTGAAGGTTAAACGGGAAGATAGGCACCAAACGTGTAAACATTAAAATACGCCATCCTTGTGCTTCAACCTGTTCATCTATTTTGCGGAACTGGGCATTGTCTTTGACCCAACCCTCAACAAGGTCGCGAGCAACGTAACGGGCGATGAGGAAAGCAACAGAGACGGAAATAATAGACGCTACGGAAGCGTAGAAAACACCCCACAACGGTCCGAAGATGAAACCCGCTAATACGGTTACTGGGGTACCAGGTAGAAAGAAGACAGTAGACACAAGATAGAGTCCGATATAGACGAACGGTGCTATTTTTCCAAAACTCGTCACCCACGTTTTGATCTTCGGTACGTTTTCCAACCGAATATCGTCTGTTATGCCATATTGCCTCAACACAAGGTAAACTGCTGTAACAATGCCGACAGCAATAAGAATTTTAATGATGCTATTTCTCATCTTCTGAAATCGCCTCTAAATAGGCTTTTATCTGTGCCCGATACCGGACAGGAATACGGTTATTTTCTACAGCCTCAGCATACGCGCGCGACGTGTTGAGGACAACTTCGCTGAAGGGTAAATAAACGGGGGTATCGTCGCTAACCTCACCCATAAAGACTTCAGAGAAACCTTCTGCAGTCCCTGAGATGCCTGTCGTAAGGGACAACGCTTCTCCATTCGCCTGTAAGATTGGTGTTTTCTCGCCAGTGAGTGGTGATGTAGGATCTCCAGCGTCTACTTCGTTCTCCATTTTGCCTGCATCGCTTGTCTGTGATTCTGATTGTGGATCGGGATTTGATGTGCCTTCAAGGGATCCTTGCACCTCGGCGGTCCCGGCATCTTGTCCAGGGGCACCATCACTATTCGCAATTCCGCCTCCTGAGGATTCAGTTTCAATAGTTGCTAATGCTAACTCTTTCTGGCTTGCCGTGAGTTGTGCCTCAAGTTGCGTCAGGTCCGCTGACTTTTCCATTTCCTCAAGTGCGGCAATGATGTCCTGCAAGGTCTCCGGTGTGACAGCCTGTTCCTGAATCTGAGTCAGTGAATCACCCAGCGCGCCTTTCGGTAGCCCTTGCGCCAAACGTTCAAAAAGACGCATAAGTTCTGCTTGGAGTTCTGGCGGTATCTCAGCCTGTTCAGCGACGGTTTTCAGTTCTGCAGCAAGCTGGTTAGCATCCGTCCCGTGAAAGTTTTGACTTGCTTCTGTGGCTTCGGTGATAGCCTGCTGTTCCGACTGCTGTTTACGAATCTCTTTTTTTAGGTTGCTGAGATGTCTTTGTGCCGTGTCAAGATCTTTTGCGGTTTTCAACCGATTTACGGTCTCTGCGATTTGCTGCTGTAGCGTCGAATTCTTGATCTGTTTTCCATCAAGGCTCTGAATCGCTTTATCTAAAACCCCCTGCTGGCGGTCCGTGAGTGGTTGCGGCACTTCATAGAAGCGCGGCATAGCGAAAGAAAGCCCAATCAACACCAAAGGAATAGGAAATAGTTTCAGTAATTTTGGCACGCGATATGGACTCACCTTTGCGATGTCTAAGGTTGCTACAGTCTCTGCAGCATCTTGGATTTGGAGTTGTGCAAACTCGCTTTGGGGAGCGGTTTGGATTAACCCAAATGCCGTGCCGAGACGCTCACGAAGCCCCATCTTTTCGTCAACAACACGCGCCACAGAGAGCAAATCTTTCCGGTGGCTGACACTGAGACCTATACCTGCAATCACCGCGGTGGCTATGACAATCCAACTGATACTCAGCATCTGCATCGGTAGGAGAATCACTCGGTTTAGAAGGAGCAGCATCGCAAGCAGAACAAGTCCGCAGAAAAACGCAACTACGATTTTCTGTAAGAGTACTTGCCGATACATTCTACCACGAATGTCGGTTAGACAATTCTTGATGCGTTCTGCATCTTGGTTGCGTTCAGAATTTACCATGCGAGTTTCTCCACTGTCGCCATAACCCTATCTGGAGTGATTGACTCAAGATTCTCACGTGCGCGATCCGTATGTGTGTCCCACGCCTTAGACGAGAGTGTTTTCATAAATTCACACGCTTCGCGTGCGACCACTGCATGTCTGTCCCACGGCGGTGCCCACTGGATAAGATTTGACGCGCCAAACAAGGCGATCGTCGGCGTTTTTACAGCGGTGCTGAGGTGCATCGGTCCCGTATCGTTGCTGATATAGAGATTGCACCGTTGCAGGAGTGCTGCGAGTTGCATTGGCGTTGCCTGATTGACAATGACCGGTGAATGCGACATCTGCGCTGCTATTTGATTCGCTAACTCACCCTCCCGTGGTCCGGTCGTGATGACAATGTGTGCATCGTAGGTTTCGTGAAGTCGATCACCGAGAACGGCAAAATTCGCTGCGTGCCAGCGACGATAAGCAGTAGCAGCTCCCGGATTGAGACCGATGATAGGCTTGCTATTATCAAGGTTTCGGTTTTCAAGAAATTTGTTCACCCACGCGACACCTGCGCTATCAACAAACACCTCCGGTTCATCGTCTACGACTTCAACACCTAACGTCCGAATAACATCAAGATAGCGTTGTGTCTCGTGCTGTGAAGTGTTATTCGGGACTGCAAGACTCAATAGCTTCTTCCCACCAGTGTTTGTTTCAAATCCAACGCGAAATGGAATTCGCGCAAGGAATGTGTGAAGCACTAAACGGAACGTCGGTTGTAATATAACCGCCATCTGGAATTTGCGGCGAGCCATCTGATAGATGAGTTTCGGCACGGAAGCCTGATAGGTCAGCACCTCATTCAGGTGTGGGTTTGCGGATACTAAATCCTCCCGTGTCGGTGCTACCATGTAAGCGATATAGGCATCTCGAAAGTGCTGGCGTAAGGCGCGGATGATGGGTGTTGTTAAGACTGTTTCGCCGAGCGGTGCGAGTCTGATGATTAAGATGCGGTTAATCTGCTCAAGGCTTAGCATACCGGAATTTCTTCTTTAGCATTGGAATTCTGCTAATCGAAAATAACGAACTGGAAAATAAGCAGTTTTTTCTATTTCCTATCAATTGAATATTTTTCTGAATAGTAGTATAATACCCTAAAACCGATGAGAGATCAAGATGAATATCAGTATCCAAACCTTAAAAGAAAAATACCTACAGGGTTGGGAACGACAGGCGACTGTCATCTTACTTGCTTCCGCGTTGCTTCTAACGCTGCATCGGTTCTACACTCGGCGGAGTTTTTTCAGACGCCACTTCGCGGAATACTTCGGAACTGGACCTCTCGCAGAAAGCTATCCCTATTATTACTGGTTTTTAACTACGGCAATCACATTGCTACTTATCCCGATTCTCGTTGCGAAATTCGGGACACGGGAAAAGCTGACGGATTATGGGATCCAACTCGGAAACCAGAAACTCGGATGGAGTGTGACAGGGATCGCATGGATGCTGATGATACCCGTGGTTATCCTCGCAGTCATAGTGTATCCACCTTTTGTAGCAAAGTATCCGCTTTGTAAAGTCGTCGCAAGCAGTTGGCAAGCGTTTTTACCTTATCAACTTGCGTATGGGGTCTACATGTTTTCGTGGGAGTTTTTCTTCCGTGGGTTTATGCTGTTTGGGTTGGAACGGAAATTTGGGAACTATAGTATTCTAATTCAGACGATTCCGTTTGCTGTTCTGCACTATACTAAACCGTTGCCGGAAGCACTCGGTTCAATCATTGCGGGGATATTGCTTGGTGTGTTAGCATTTGAAACGCGTTCATTTATCTATGGCGCAGCAATCCACTGGCTCGTCGCGATGACAATGGATGTCGTGGCTGTTGCTTTTTCACGCTAAAATTTGCGTTGCGGATGCTCGGCAATTGTGCTATAATTCTCTGAAATACATAAATATCTCGCTATATCTTTTGACTCTCCCAACAAATTGTGCGGTATAGTTGTCTAATGCCTTACCTTCAGATGTGGGCAAGCGAGCCGTCGAAATCGCCATTGAACAAGACGAACAAACCGCTATTGACTGGTTGGAATGTGTTTCACAGGGGTCAGATGCTTAGCGTGTGTATCTTCAATCACCGGACGCTGCTTAAGTGCTTTCAACAGAGAACCGAACGTATCTAATAATTGTTTAGCATCCTCATTAGAGAGCATATTTAAAAGCGTCTCGGTATCAACACCCGTTCGTTTGCTAATTTCAACAATTCCACCTTGTGATGCTATAAAAGTCCGGAGGCACTTTAGAAAGAAGGGCAAATCGTCATCAGCAAGGTATTCTTCTAAGGTCAACTGAAGATAATCAATCGCTGCCTCGCGGTCGGTGGTAAGGTATTCAATAAAGTACTCGTTCCAATTTCCCATCTCTCTCATCGGCGTGTCTCCTTATATTCTATCAAATATGATTTAGCAAATTCAATATCTCGTTGTTGTGAGGTTTTGTCCTCACCACAAAGTAGAAGAATAAGTGTGTTATCGATTTGACCAAAATAGATGCGATATCCTGGTCCAAAGTGGAGACGCAATTCAAAAACACCTCCACCCACAGATTGGCAATCACCCAAATTGCCATCTTCAAGCCGTTTAAGTCGTCTTTCTACTCTGTTTCGCGTGTTTCTATCTCGAATCGATTTAAACCATTCAATGAAAGGTTGCCTGCCGTTTGGATCCCGGTAATATTGTATTTCTATTGGTTGTCTGTTCCTGTTGACAATCGTTCTATACCCGCTATGTAATGAAAAATAAACAGTTCGTTGATTGATAATTATACTTGATTTTCTATTAAGAATGCAAGGTATATTGCAGTTTCGGAATTGCTCAGCGTCATTAAACTCACGTTATACAAATATCCTTTAATTGCAGTTGACATCTACACCGTTTTCCTATAAAATATGTTCTATACAATTTGTAGGGGCATTTTGAGAACTGGAGATTGATTTGTAGAGGAGATCGAAATCTAAAATGGCTAATAATATTTTTCCACCGGTAGAGACTGCTTATCCGATTGATAATGCACATGTCAACAGTCTGGATGCGTATCAGGCACAATACAACGAATCAATCCAAGACCCAGAAGCGTTTTGGGAAACGGTTGCAGAACGGTTGACGTGGTATCAGAAATGGCACACTGTCCGAGATTACGATTTTGTTAACGCTGATATTAAATGGTTTGAAGGTGGTACACTGAACGCCTGCTATAACTGTCTTGACCGCCATGTAGAGGCAGGACACGGTGATGCAACTGCTATTATCTGGGAGGGAAACGATCCGTCCGAAGATAAGACGTTCACCTTCAGTGAACTCCTCGCCGAGGTCAAAAAATTTGCCAATGTACTGAAAGCACAAGGCATCGAAAAAGGTGACCGCGTCTGTATCTATTTACAGATGGTGCCAGAATTGGCGATTGCAATGCTGGCGTGCGCGAGGATCGGTGCTGTCCACTCTATCGTCTTCGGTGCGTTTTCAGCGGAATCTCTCCGAGATCGGATTAATGACTCGGCGTGTAAGATGCTCATAACGCAAGATACCGCGATGCGAGGACCTCGTAGCGATATACCGATGAAAGCGAATGCAGATGCAGCCGTAGCGGAATGCCCATCTATTGAAAAGGTCGTTGTTGTGGCGCGTACAGGGGATACAGTTGATTTTGACGCATCGCGCGATATCTGGTGGCATGAAGCGATGGCGGATGCCGACACGGAATGTGAACCGACAGTAATGAACGCTGAAGATCCGCTCTTTATCCTGTACACCTCCGGTTCAACAGGCAAACCGAAGGGTGTTTTACATACCACTGGTGGTTATCTCGTCTACACCTCTTACACGCATCAACAGGTCTTTGACTATCATGAAGGGGATGTCTACTGGTGCACGGCTGACATAGGTTGGATTACGGGACACTCTTATATTATCTACGGTCCCCTTGCGAATCGTGCGATTAGCATTATGTTTGAAGGTGTGCCGAACTACCCAGACTTCGGACGTTTTTGGCAAGTCGTTGAGAAGCATAACATTAACATCTTCTATACCGCCCCAACGGCTTTGCGGGCCCTGATGAAGGAAGGTGACGCATGGGTTGAGAAGTATGATAGATCTACGCTTAGATTACTCGGCACGGTGGGTGAACCGATTAAAGAACCAGAATGGCTGTGGTATTACAACATCGTCGGTGAAAAACAGTGCCCGATTGTGGATACATGGTGGCAAACTGAGACCGGTGGTATTTTGATGACGCCACTGCCCGCTGCAACGCCGCTGAAACCGGGTTCTGCGACATTCCCATTCTTTGGCATTGAGCCAGTGATATTAGATGAGGAAGGGAACGAGGTGGAAGGTAACCCGGCAACCGGTTATCTCTGTATTAAAACGGCGTGGCCCGGTATCATGCGAACTGTCTATGGGGATCATGAGCGGTTTTTAGACACCTATTTCCGCCGATTCCCCGGCTACTACATGACAGGCGATGGGGTCCTACGTGATGAAGACGGCTACTATTGGATTACCGGGCGCGTGGACGATGTTCTGAATGTCTCAGGACACCGGTTAGGCACCGCCGAGGTTGAAGGCGCGATCGGGCAACATGATGCAGTCGCGGAAGCAGCCGTCGTCGGTTATCCGCACGACATCAAGGGACAAGGTATCTATGCGTATGTTACGCTCATGACAGGTGAATCTGCATCTGATACAGTAGAAACGGGCATCAAACAAGCTGTCCGACAACATATCGGACCGATCGCCACGCCCGACAAGATTCAGTTTACGCCTGCGCTTCCAAAGACAAGATCAGGTAAGATTATGCGGCGTATCCTCCGCAAAATCGCGGAAGGCGACATCTCTGATCTCGGTGATACTTCAACCCTTGCCGACCCGACGGTTGTTGATGCATTGGTTGAAGGGAGACAGTAGAATAGTTTTTAGTTATCAGTTTGCCTCGCGGTGAGAGTTATCAGTTAAGAGACTTCTTGTGACGGGGCCAAACACTGTTCCCGTCACAGGATAGTAAGTGAAAACTGATAACTACTCCTTGAAGCATTTTGGTTCGTAGTTGCGCAATTCATCGTGCGTTAAATTTGCAAGAAGTAGGAGCACACATTGGCATCAGCACAGAAGATTGTAGATGAACTCAAAAAACAGGAAATCACGCACGCCGTAGGTGTTCCAGATAATGGCAGTGCTCGTATTTACGAACTTTTACGGACCGAGTCGGATGTTGAAGTTATCACGGTAACCCGCGAAGGTGAAGCATTTGCGCTTGCCTCTGGGTTATATGTGGGTGGCAAAAAACCGGTGATAATCATCCAAAATACAGGTTTGCTGGAATCCGGCGATGCAATCCGTGGCACAGTGTTCAACATGCGGGTGCCAGTGGTCGTCTTCATTGGGTATCGTGGGTATCACAACCGGGATGCTGATGATCAATGGATTGATTCTGTAGCAAGTTTCCTTGAACCGACACTAAAAGCGTGGAATTTACCTTATGAGATGTTAGAAACAGATGGTGATATTTCATGTATTCGCAGGGCATTTGAAAAAACCGAAACGACCTCATTGCCAGCAGCGGTGTTATTGATTGGACACGCAACATAATTCGCCAACTTCCTCAGAATCATTATTATGTTTTTCCGATAGACGTAATCGCTGCGCTGGCATCCTTAAAAGAAATAACGGTGTGCGTACATTTTTGTGTTGTTTTTATAGAGAAATTATGCTAAAATGTCTTATTGTATCGGTTTTTATGCTAAATTTGCTTTTTTTTTTAAACATTTTACTTGACAAAACGTTTTAACATAATGTATCATTAACGTTTGTATTATTTTATTTACTTCCATAAAAGGAGAGGAGAACAATGGAAGCCGAGTTTTTCGGTGAAACAGCGAATATTGAAAGTGTTGATCCATATATGGATGCAACATATCCAGCAGACGAGACAGAACCGCCAGAGAGTTGTTATAAAGGGAGTGATCAGAGTGCTTTAACGAGTTGGCTCCGAAGTGTAGCAGGCCACCGCTTGTTAACCCGTGAAGAAGAGGTTGACTTAGCGAAACGGATTGAAACCGCGGAGGCAAAGCCACTTGACGAACTACTACAAGTACTGGTGAAAAACAATCTATTATCTCCCAAGACGAAAGTGGCACTGGTGGCAGAGATGGAAGCCAGTGAAGATGGACCGCGAGAAGCACTTGATAAACTATTGGAAGTATTAGGGAAAAACAACCTATTATCCGATGAGATGATAAAGGAACTGGCGGAACGGATTGGACCGGGTGGAGATGACGCACGAAAAGCATTAGTGGATGAACTATTGAACATTTTGGTGCATGCTGACACATTACCCGACCCCGACGAGGAAAAAGTCGAACTATCCGACGAGGAAAAAAGAAGACTGGTGAGACGGATTGAAATCGCTGAGGCGGAAGCACGAAGGTTCCGAGATGAACTCGTCCAGGCGAATCTACGACTCGTTATTTCTATCGCCGTTAAGTACCAAGGACACAACGTCCCCCTTGAAGATCTGATTCAAGAAGGGAACATCGGACTGATTAAAGCCGCGAGCAAGTTTGATTATCGGAAGGGGTTTAAATTTAGCACCTACGCGATCTGGTGGATCAAACAGGCAATTATGCGTACGCTCGACAATTTCTCTCGCTCAATTCGACTCCCCTCTTACGTCGTCGCGAAGATGAATAAGTTTGACTCTGTCTACGCGACACTATGTCAAGAGCTGCAGCGCGAACCACGGCGCGAAGAAATAGCGGAAGCCTTAGACCTGTCACTCATGCAGGTTGAAGAAATTTTGACGTTTAACGCCGATGCTATTTCCATGGATTTACAGCTGAGTGACGAACGCTCTGCCGCAACATTAGGTGATTTGATTGAGGACCCCGCGAATAGCGGTGAGGAAGGTCCTATCGCAGAAATGATCAACAAAGACCTGATTGCCCAATTTCTTGACAGACTACCGGACCGAGAACAGAAAGTGCTGAGAATGCGTTTTGGACTCGAAGATGGGGAACGTAAAACGTTACGCGAAATCGGTGAAGCCTTAGCCGTTACCCGAGAACGGGTCCGACAGCTTGAGATAGAGGCGATTAAGCGATTGCGCGTCCTGTATGACGAAATGGGAGAATTCCAGTCAGATCAATCTTGGGTAGGAAAGACCGCTGCGTAAATACGACTCACGGAAGGCAACTATGAAGAATTTCTTGAAAAAGTTCTCAGGAGACGAAACGCCTCTGCTGGCAGTGACAGCAGCTGCAGAAGAGAAAATTCATGCAGTCATACAAGCCGAAGAGGTTGAAGTCGAAGGACTCCGTATTAGTATTCAAGGCAAAACTGCTACCGCGTTCCAATACAGCCTCGGTTTAGCAACCGAAGCGCAAGCGGATGATATTGTTGTTGAATGTGAGAATTTTAACGTGCTTGTCGATGCCGAAAGCGCGCCGAATCTCAAAGGTGCCGTAATTGACTATGTTGATGACCTGAATGCCAGTGGGTTCAATATTGAGAACCCGAACACGCCAGCGTGGGACAATCCGAAGGCGCAGCAGATTCAGGAACTCATTGATGAGCGGATTAACCCTGCAGTCGCTGCACACGGTGGACAGATAGAATTGCTGAATGTTGAAGATGATTCCATCTACATTCACATGGGTGGCGGGTGCCAAGGGTGTGGCATGGCGAATGTTACTCTTAAACACGGCATCGAAGCGATGATTCAGGAAGTCTTTCCCGAAATCAAGCATGTAATTGATACGACCGATCACGCTGCTGGGGATAATCCGTATTATTCCCCCAGCAAAGGCTAAGACAGCAAAGATTAAAAAAGACGGGCGGATCAAATGATCCGTCCCTTTTTATTTTAACCTGACATAACACTCGCGCCAAGGTTGTTCGCCTGCGTAATAAAACAGGTGCCACCGTTTGGCAGCGTTTTCAAGAATACTTCGGTTTCCTGCTTTAGTCTATGAATATCCTCAGCTATCACACAAATCGCTGGTCCCCAACTACTAACCCCAGCCCCGAATGCCCCGCTATCGCGTAAGTAGTCAAGCGTCAATTGAAGCTCAGGTCCCTGTGCATCAATTTCTACCCTTTTCCACCCAAACGTCTGGATATCATTCAAGGCTTCTCCAAGAGTGTTCATATCCTGTTCGATGAGTGCGGGAAGTATCTGGAGCAGTAGGATGTGTGAAAGTTTCTGCGCAACCCATTCCGGCTGTGGACATAAAGTGCGAAAAAGTTCTATCTCCGCATCACCATAAATTCTTGAACAGTTCGGCATGACAATCAAAAGCGGTAATTCTGGAAATGGATAACGAAGTAAGATGGGGGGTGGCGGAATATCACCAACAGCAGACGAGGGAAGGAATGAAGCCTTCTGTTCAGGGTAACGATGTCCACCATCTACGATGAACCCACCCGTATCAAACGCTGCGACTCCAATACCTGAAGTGCCCCCGCGCCCGACAACCTGCGCCAATTCACGCACATTTAGCCCAAATTGATACAACATATTGACAGCCTGCGCAATACTGAGTGAGAGTTGTGTCCCCGACCCGAATCCGCAATGCATCGGGATTTCAGATTCAAATGTTAACTTAATGCCGGGAAATGGATAGGTCTGTTGAAGTCGTTGAAGAACAGTAATGGCTCGCTCACGATACACAGAAGCGGCAACATCAATGTTCGCTGCTCGCTCAGCGATGATTTGGAAATTGGGTTCCGCAATTGCGAGACCGAACCCCCCATCAACCCGTCCCAACGCCCCGTTCAAATCAAGCAGCGAAAAGTGTAAGCGGGACGGGGTCGTAATTTTGATGTGGTGCATAGTTGTGTCGGACTGCTTTAGTTTTGTGGTGTGATTTATTGCACAGGAATGCCTGAGAGGCCCCATGCCGGAGAATAGGGGAACAGTTTTTAGCGGGCATTTCTATCCACGACAAGTTCAAGTGCCCCGCTACCAAAGATAACGTAACTTGTTGATACTTTGTCGCGATGCAATGTAGATCCCCGGGTGTATCCACTTGTCCCTACCTGCTTCGCCGAGTTCATCACAGACATTACGGAGGTTGGCAGATTAGAGAATTCCTCACCTTGAACCGTCAATCCAGGTTGGCTAACGAAAAGTTCAAAAGTAATATCTGTATTACTCTCGCTCTGCTGCAAAATTTTAACAAGTTGATTGATGTTTTTCGGACGGAAGTTAAACGGCGCACGAGAGCGCTGCCACTGTTTGTCGGTTGTTGCGTTCATTGCCAAAAGCGTAATAAGCCCATCGGGGGCATCGTTCGGAATCGTAATTGTACCAATCTGCGTTATTGGATTTTCGAGGTAAGGTCGCAAGGTTACCATGACTTCAACCGTCTCGCCTGGACGATAGCGTTGTTTATCAACCCAAAGCCTTTCAATCAATGCGCTTCGCCGTTTATCCTCTAATTTCAGATTAAGTGCTATCTTTTCAAACGCAATGGGCGTATAGGAATTATTGTTCAACTGTAAAAGAGGGGGTCTGAGGACATTCGTGACACCATACGCCGGTGAACCACCGGAAGAATAAACGTTTTTATAAACGATTTCACGAGACAGGAGACCCGGTTGTTCTTTCAAGGTGAGCGTCGCGTCAATCGTAAGCGTATGGTCAGCCGCAAAAAACGCTAACGCTCGGACAAGGGACTCTGCGCCTACCTCAACATAAGTTGGCGTAAAACTACGATGTCGAATTACCTCATAAGACTTGCGATGGAGCGTCCCATCAGCGGTTTCCATATTAAGGGTTACCGGAATATAGGATGGATGCGGACCGGTGGTCCCGGCAATAGCGGCTTGTCGGTCTTGCACTAAGGTGCCAATGATTTGCGTTGCGGAGGCTATCTTGGAAGATCTATAGCGACCCGGTACGATAAAGTGGACATAGCCACCGGAAATCGGCAGGTTGACATTACCCTCCCCATTTCTTGAGTGCCCATAAGCAAGGAGTTGATCCCCGTCAATATAGGTAATCGTCCCATAGCCGAAAGCGGTATAATCACCTCGCGCGTATGCGATACCGACTATCTGTCCTTGCTCGACCGGTGATTTTTTAATCGGACTTCCACCGCCTGGTGCCTCAAGCGGCATGAGGTTAAGTTTGTCAAACAGCGGTTTGTAGAACCGCATAGCCTCAGAATGAATCCCGGTCATAGCAACCGGCACTGTTAATTGTTCTGACAAACCATCGGTTTGAAAACTATCAAAAGGCTGTTGCGGGGATATATTGTTACGCTTAGGAAAGAGAGTAGGGATAGCATCAATGCCCGCTGCTGCTGTTGCTGGGTCAAAATTAAACAGTTGCGTACCGTGATAGCTTAAATTAGGTTGCATGCCGTATTCGGTAACTTTTACCATAAATTCGATAGGTGTTATACCGAAAAGGTTTGCATGCTCACGCTGATTCCGATAACTGCGCGAGAGGGCACCCATGAGCCTACCATTAATATAGGTTGGACTTCCACTCATCCCACCGGCGGAACCCGTTTTTTTAAAGTTATCGCTAAGCCCTTTCGCCCATACGATATGCAAACCCGGAAAACGGTCATAGTAGATACTCACGACCTCGAAATCGAATGCCTCAACCGTTGTCCCAGAGAATACGGTGTAACCTTTACCTTTCATACCGGGCTTTACTTCAGACAACGGCATGAACTTCTCGGCATCCCATGCAATTTGTGCTTGGACGTGATAGACCGTAAAACAGAAAACAACACAGGCAAAAAGATAAACCCTTTTCATTCACATTTTCCTTAATTAGTCAGCAGCGGCTTCCTCATGCCCATTTTGTCTAACATCTCGTTCAATTAAACCGTCACGAATGTGGAGCACCCGTTTAGCATGTTCAGCGACTTCCGCTTCGTGTGTCACCATAATAATAGTATTGCCTTCATCGTTCAATCGGTTGAAAATTGCCATAATTTCTTCACCGGAACGCGTATCTAAGTTTCCTGTCGGTTCATCGGCAAAAATCATTGACGGACTATTCACTAACGCACGAGCGATCGCGACACGTTGAATTTGACCACCAGACAATTCGGTAGACTTGTGATCGACCCGATCTGCTAAACCGACGGCTTCCAGTGCCTCAAAGGCACGCCGTTTCCGTTCTTTTCTACCCAAACCCGCGTAGATAAGCGGTAATTCAACGTTGTTGAGCGCAGAAGTCCGTGGTAAGAGATTGAATGACTGAAATACGAACCCAATCTTCTTATTGCGAATGTCTGCGAGACGATTATCGGAAAGTTGACCTACCTCTTCGCCTTCAAGATAGTACTCACCTGATGTCGGTGTTGCGAGACATCCCAGAATATCCATCATAGTGGATTTACCGGAACCCGACGGTCCCATAATCGCGAGGAATTCACCTTCTGTTATGGTGAAACTCACACCCCGCAAGGCATGGACCTGCACATCTCCCATTTCGTAGACTTTCGTCAAATCTTTTACATCTATTAACACAGCATTCCCTCCTCAACCTTAAGTTGATGAATATAAAAAATTAGTACACCTATGCCAACAAAACGGCACGCTTTATCAAACGTTTCGGTTCTAAGACCCAATGCTTTAGCTTTGGGATACAGAACCGCCCTATTGAATTAGACCAAGCGCCCATTACTGAAAAAGGCTTGACTTTTAATCTAAAATGTTGTATAATG
>PYJC01000074.1:48697-48832 GCA_003635255.1 Candidatus Poribacteria bacterium
CCGGATACGTTGAAAGATACGATATTCCTTGAAACCTTGCGAGGTTCAGATTTTGTTTAAATGTTCAGTTCTGAAGTAGGAAACACCTACCAGAAGTATCGGTCGGTCACGAAGGTTCAAGTGATTTTCCGTAGG
>PYJC01000074.1:48852-101643 GCA_003635255.1 Candidatus Poribacteria bacterium
CGACGCGGAAGGCAGTAAGAGAAGCCAGCATCGCAGAACGTCAAATGGACGTTGCGGCGTATCCTGAAAGAACCATTTGGGAGTTCCGACAAGGGAATCCCAATCCTTCAGGTTTGGGAGGGGGTCAATTGTCTTCGTTCTCTGATTCTTTTTGTCCTTTTGTTAATTCCTGCATAGAAGGCACAAAAACATGATCTCCTTCCTTCAAACCACCGGTGATTTGAAAGTGTGTGTTGTTGCGCTGCCCAATTGTAATATGGGTTTTAACGCCTTTTTCCGCTTTGTTCTTGTTGGGTTTACCTGTATCTAATTTGACGAAGTATTGCCGTTCACTACTAACTTCTGCTTCTATATCGGGAAGTACGTTTTGATCGGAAATAACAATGCTGATTTCTATTGGACCTTTGCGTAATCCCTTCTGATTACCTTCAAGCAAAATTTCGAGGTTGCCACGTGCCTTTTCTGGGTCAATTTTACCGACTTGTCCAGCGAATTCCTTTCCGATCAGATTCCGAATTTTGAGATGTTGACCTTCTTGGAATTGCCCGAGGTCTGTCGAATTTATGTTGGCTTTTACGGTGAAAATTTCTGGACTTAGCACAGCGGGGATTGGGAGTTGAAGAACATCCGATTCTTCAAAGACAATGATATCGACATCTGCGGACATACCGGGCAGTAATTCAGGCGGCGAACCGATAACTTCTACATCCACCTCAAACGTGATGACAGAGCTCTGATTTTGGGGACCGCGCCGCGTTGCGCTCGGTGAAATCTCGCTCACTCTCCCCGGAAAAACGCGACCGGGATAGCTATCAACAGTGATTTCGGCACGTTGATCTGGTTTTATTTTCCCGATCTCCACTTGGTTGATTTGGGTTCTGACAATCATCTGGTCGAGGTCAGCGATACGCATGATCGCTTCGCCACGTGAAAACGCTGAGCGCCCCGAGGTGATAATCTCACCCTCTTCCACAATGATTTGCGTAATTGTACCAGCCATCGGCGCTCTAACGGTTGTCCAATCGTAGCGTTCTTCTTGAGAATCGAGTTGACTTTGCGCTTGAAGGAGACTTGCCTCTGCACTCACCTTTGAATGTACCGTCAACTCCTTTTCTTCTTCCGTTGTCTCTTGTATCTGTTGGAGTCGCGTTTGTGCGTCCTCGAGTTCTGCTTCGTACTGCTTCTGTTGTGCTTCAAGAGACTTTTTAAGGGTCTCAACGTTCTTCTTATTGAGTGCAAGCGTCGATTTCCGACTTTCGATCGCTGTTTTCCGTGCGTTGAGGTTCTCATCTTGAGATTTTATAGTCTCTTTTTGTGATTCAACTTCTTTAATGGCAGAATCGTACTGTGACTTACTAACGATAAGTTGTCGCTGGGAATCTTCCAATGCTTTCTCTGAGATGAGTTGTTTATCATGCAGCTCTTTGTTGCGCTTATGTTCTGCTTCTGCTGTTTCAAAGGAAATTTTTGCTGATTCAACATTTGTCTGTGAACGTTCAAGGGTTAGCTTTGCTTGCCCTAAGGCAATTTCTGCCTGTTTTAAGGCGATATTATCCTGATCAAGGGAGTTCTGTGTCGTTGCGACCAATGTTTCCGCCTCGGTTATCCGTTGCTGTGTGTTTGCGACAAAGGAATCCAAAGTCGCTTGTGCTTTTAAGACAGAATTTTGTGACTGTGCGAGACTACTCTCTTGCTGTTTCTCAGTAATCGTAATACGGAGTTGTGCGCGCTCGAGTTCTGCTTTGCGCGCATTAAGGTTCGCTTCTGCCTGTTTCTTCTGCTCGAGAATTTGCTTTTCATCAATGCGAAGCAGGGGTTGATCTATTTCAACTTTTGCGCCCTCCTCAACGTGAATTTTAACGATCTCACCTTCCACGTTTGAGCGGACATCCACTTCTATGAAGGATCGGAGATTCCCAGATTCACGGACACGCACAACGAATTCGCCTCTGCGGACGACCTCCTGTTTGGTCTCGCTCTCCTTCTTATCTTGACCGAAGCCGAAATTCATACGGGTAGCACCAATTGCGCCAATAGCAATAACAACTACGGCAACCACCCCAATAATAACCCACTTTTTGTGATTCTTCATGCTATTGTAAGACTCCCATTGCATCCTGTAGACGGGTTTGTGCTATTTTGTAATCGTAGAATGCATTCACTTCATTCGTCAATGCTTGTGCGTAACTCGTTTGGGCATCAAGCAATTCGAGCAAAATCGCCTTACCCACATCAAAACGTCCTTGAATGACATCTAAACTGAGTTGGGCATTGATAACCTGTTTATTAGAAATACCAACGGCAGCTTCACTCCGTTCAAGATTGTGATAGTTTTGCCTAACAGCGAGGGCGACACTCCGCTCCAAGTCACTTGCATTTTCACGCGACTGCTCTAACTGCATTTTTAGTTCTTTCACACGGTTTCCTAAGATACCACCATCAAAAAGGGTAAAATTCAAGGATACGCCTGCACTCCAACTTCGGAAATCAGAGAAATTCTCACGCTCGCGGAGGTAATCATCAAGGTTGACGTTATAGTCAGCATCTGCGTTGAGACGGGGCCAGCGTTGCAAGCGCGCCAAGGTTAAACTCCATTCTTGTGATTTTATTTGCGCCTGTCGCTCTTGAAACTCTGGTCGACTGTTAAGGGCTATCTGGATAGCCTCCTCAATCGACATCTCTATTTGCTCGATAGTTCCGCGCTCTTGGTATAATTGATAGGACTCATCAACAGAAACAGCCAGTAGTACACCAGGATCCAATCCGAGGAGTCGAGGCAGCGTCGCTTGTGCTATTTGAAGTGAGTTGCGATTGTTCAACAGTGATAATTCATCATTTGCTTCACGGAGTTCGGCAGTCGCGACATCTGCGGGAATAAGGGTCCCTGCCGCTACGTAGTCCCTTGTCCGCTGTGTGTTTTCCTGCGATCTTGCGAGAATCTGTTCACTGACTTTGACAAGTTCCTGCCTTTTCAGCACATCGTAGTAAGCGACTGTAATGTCAAGGATTAAGTCCTGTTTAGTCCGTTCATTGCGGCTGACAGTAGCATTTCGGCTCTCTTTCGCTTGTGCGAAACTTCCTTCCCGCTGCCCGTTATCCCAAATTGTATATTGTCCACGGAGTCCTAAGTTATAGTTTTCCGGTTCAAAACCGAAGTCAATACGGTCGGAAAAATCGTAGGCACCGTTTGAAAAAATTTGTGGAAAATACTGGGCGCGCGCATTTTTTACGCGTAACTCCTGTATGGCGAGATTCAGGCGTGCATTTCGCATGCTTGTTGATCTTTCTAAGCCTATCTGTATACATTGTTCAAGGGTTAAAGGTTGTGATAAGTCAACTTCGCCAACGGGTTCTTGTGCCCCGATACAAAGAACCACCGCAAACTGAAGCATAAGAACGGTTTTTAAAAGCACGTTTGGGAAACTTTTACGTTGTGCCTTTGGCGAAGCCACGAGTTTTGATAAAACAGTTAACTTTGTTTTCCCGTCAATCATTAACAAACATCTCCTTGTCCATTCCGACGCTTACAGATGCCTTCCAATATATACACCTTTTGTCGGTTCAACACTTTCTAATAGTCAGTTTTGAGAAATTGTAAATTTCACCAAAACCGCATTATTATATATAAAGTCTATGTCCCTCTTTAATTCGTTTGGTGATAGCGCAACTGCTAAGAACACTTTAAATCAGAGACACTCACCTATTTTTTTAAGAGCAAATTTTAATTTGCAAGCAACACCAAAATACTTTACCTTATGTATTTTGACGCAATTCTTGATTAAAAGTTTAGACATTTTGACCGCCAAACTGGTTCATTTTGTTGCAAATATTTAGGTTTTATGCTAAACTTCTCTTTTAAAATGTTTTAAAAGACAATTTATGGGTGGAAACATGTCACTGCGAAATTCCATTTTCACATCCATTTTTATCTGTATCTTATCTATTGTCATCACTTCGTCATCAGCATTCTCGGATGATTCTAGTAGATATTGGTTGCTTGTAGATGCAACGCCGGATGCCCGTGTACATGAACTCCTGAATTCACTCACTGAGCTCCTAATATCACGCGGAAAGGTACCAGGTGCACAAATCTATCATATTGAAGGCGAGCGTGCAACAAGCGAAGAGATTCAAGCACTTCTTCAAGAAATTGGGGGGCAGACACAGGGACAAGACACTTTAATCTTTTTATACCACGGGATGGTCACCAAACCGAAGGGTATGCCCACGATGCATCTGCTGACGCAAGGAGATGAAGAAGGAATTCAAGATGCTACCCTCAACGAATGGTTTGGAAAGACCCAAAGAGAACAGACCGTTGTTATTGTTGATGGTTATACGGAGGATACGAACTTAAGTGCTTATTATGCCAACCGAGAGACGCTCGGCACTGCCGCACTGAATGTGATTCAACCTGCGGAAAAAGCAGACCCTACAGCACTCCTTCAAGAGCTCCACGCTGCGCTCGCTACAGATACAACTGACTCAGACGATAATCGGCAGCTGAGTATCCTCGAAACCTATGAATTGTTGCGGACAAACGCCAAGTTTGTGGATGGGATTCTCGCTCCAACCGGTGATGTCGAAATAGCCCTGCTTAAACTGAATCCAGCACTTAAGATCACAACACTTCCTGAAGGCGCGCAAATTTCTATCAACGATAGAGAAGTCGGAAACACCCCCAGGCTTATCACAGAGAACCTCCACCAAGGCACATCCATAATATCTGTCAAGAAAAATGGGTACATTATCCCCGCATCCAAAACCGTTGATTTACAGTTGATACTTGGTGAGTCCGTTTACCTGAGTTGGGTCCTTGATCCTATTGCCGTTCATGGCACTATTACAGCCGTTCCCGGTGAATCGGCTGCGGGTACTATCGTTTGGATTGATGGAACAGCACACCAACAGACTGTGGGCGCAAATGGGATTTTTCGCTTTGATGAGTGGAAGGATTCAGATTCACTGACACTCGGTGAGACCTATACACTCTACGCGAAACAGGAAAGCTTGAATTACGGTTCGGCGACCTTTACCTTTGACGGTTATAGCGATATAGCAGAACCGATCCAACTTATTAAGCGGACATGGTTTGAGATCTCGCAGATCGAGTTTGATCGCAATAACCACCAAGGGGCTGTCACGGCTTTCCAGAACGGAATTGAGCGCACGACCGATTTTCCGCAAATGTCGCAAGATTTAACAGTTTTACTTCTGAGTTCATTCGCCGATGCGTTAGAGAGACAAGACGTTCAGGATGTCACCTATCTGGTAGTTACAGCGAAACTCGCGGAGCAGCTGGGTCAGATTGCCCTCGCAAAAAAGTATTGGGAAGAGGTAAAAATGAAGGCACAAGAGGGAACGCCTGCCGCGCAATTGGCAAACCAACGGCTGTTGCACCTCAATCGTGGACGCTATCTCTTCAATATTGGTCTGATTACACTGTTAGTTGTGCTACTTGCATCTGGAGCTTGGACGTTTTACAGATTCCGGAAATCCAGACGAACGCCCCAAGAAGACTAAAACCACTAAAATTGATGTGTCGTCGAAATAACACCTGAAATGAAACTTAAAACCTAATCCTGTGAGAAGACTGTATTTCCGCCAAAAGTGTCTCCACCACCACTGTCGCATATCCACCTGCGGGAAGCGTAAAACTGAGACGGCTTCCTAAATTACTAACAGCAGACACTTCATGCAATTGTATCGGCATCCGCAACGGTCTACGTGTTCCCGGTAACCGAATTCCCACGACCTTACGAAACTGTTCAAAACGCACCCCTTCATCTGCAAGGAGCGATGTCTCCAGTGTGCGTACGTCGCCAGTCGGCATCCGCATTTTGTATCCGAAGATCGGTCCCGAAGGACTAATCTCAAAGGTATCTGCGCGCGCTTGTTCAATCGTTGAGTTCGGAACAAGAAAGGGTGCCCCGTTGCTATGTTTAACGGCAATGTCGCCTTCAAGAAGCTTGCCTAAATGCGGCATCCGTTTCTCCAAGATGCTGTTGAAGAGATGCGCTTGATACGCCGACAGATATAACTTGCGCAACCGATGCGGAATAGAAGTGATCACTTTTTCGACAGGTTTCCGTGTTAATTCCCGCTGCATACGCTGCGCGACATCGTCCACTCGCAGTGCGTCCGCTGTGAGCATATAATGCAGCACCGTTTCCCATTCTGCTTTCAGCAACGCTTTTCCGATCAGATGTGAATCATTTTTGTTCCCAAACCGTTGCGCGCCAAACCGGTTCGGTACACCTTCAGTTACCAACCGCTCCATCACCGTTTTAACCTGAGGCAGTGTATCGTGAGGAATATCGTGCAAAGTTAGTTCAAAGCGATTGCCACGAAGGTGACCCACTCGCAATTTATGCGTGTGTCTTTCTGCCCATAAGACTTCAATATCCGGCTGTTCAATCTCTAAAACCTGTTCCGGCGTTACACCTTCAACAGACAATACCTGCGTTGTAACGGCGTGCTTATCCTTTAAGCCCGCATAACCGAAATCACGTGAAGGCACTTGTAGTTCCCGCGCAATTCTGTTAATTGCCGCTAAGGTGCCGAGATTCCGTTTCCGAATAGCAAAATAGGTATGCGTCCCTGTACCAGAGGGTTCATAAAGCGGTAGTTCTTCAACGATAAAATCTTCAGGGTCTTTAAACATCTGACCTTCCTTGTGTATCTTGATCGCCACGTTATTATATGCCCGATCCTCCGATTTGTCAATCCGCTAAGCATCAGAATATTTCCTTGCCAAAGTCTACTAATTGTGGTATACTTAACAGTGAATCATCCACAAAAAGGAGGAAAAGGATGGCTTACGTAATTTGTGAACCGTGCGTTGACGTAAAGGACACCGCATGCGTTGTTGTCTGTCCGGTGGACTGTATACATACCAGTGAAGGCGAAAATCAGCTCTATATTGATCCAGATGTGTGTATTGACTGCGCCGCGTGTGAACCTGAGTGTCCGGTCGATGCGATCTCTATTGAAAGTGAAGTCCCCGCTGAGTGGGCATCGTATATTGAAATAAACCGCAAATTTTTTGAGACTTTCGTTAAACCAGAAACTGAGGATAGCGGAGACGACGAAGCAGGAAAAACCAAACAAGGAAAACAACAAGGTATCCCGGAAGAATTCGTACAGATACCAGACGCACCAGATTCAAGACTGCGGACACCCTACAACTTATTAGTGATGCTTGGACAACCTATCCTCGGCGCGTTCTCAGCGAACTTTAAAACACGGCTTGAAGAGATGGCGGGGAACACACGGGTCTTTAGTGCCGCTGTATCTACAGGCATCAATAGTCTCATCAACCTTACCCTCTATCCGCTCATCCTTTTCTTCATCGGTTTCCAAGGACAATCTCCCGACCTTTTTTCAAGTAGGGGCAACTTGATGATTTTTCTCGGAATCGTCATTGCGATCACCGAAGGTATCTACCGGTTTAAAGACGAATTGAGTTCAACAGCAGAACAACCGCGTTACGGAGCGGCATTCTACGGTTGGTTCGCGTCACTCGTAGCGACACCACTGCTTATTGGTCTGCGTCCTGCCTTGGTTGATGCGCCTGCAGCACACCGGACAACGATGCCGGGGGCAGTAGAGACGGATGGTGCAATTTACTCCGATGACATAAAGGAACGATACCGGCGTTATGGAATGGTTAATCAGGTCTCAGAAATGGCGGACTATTACCGAATTGAGATCGAGTTCCCACGATGGGTCCCAAATTCTGCTGCGAAGGCGACGTACGATCTTCCTGATAGGATGCCGCATTATGACTATGAGGTCTGTTTAAGTTCACCCTATTCTATAGACGCGACATCGGCACCGGAAACCACCGTGACGGTTCAGACGCAGCTCCCTGTGAATCCTAAGACTGGACAAATGGAAGATCCGAGGTTTGAACAGGTTGTCGGACGTACAAGTTCCTTCCCTAACGGCTTTACAAGCATCTTTCCTATTGAAGCACAACCTGAGGATTTTCATACAACTTATCGGAACAGGGTCCTTGAAATTATTGTACCGAAGACAGGGACATACGAAGCGCTCGCCTTGGAACCGCCAGTTCATTATGCGAAACTCAAGGGATAGGCTTGAATGGTTCGCTATGACCAAAGTCCGGTGGATACTCAAAAAATAATGGCGGATAAGTCTCATGTTGGATAAAGAGACGCTTGTTGCTTGGGATAAGCGTTACCTCTGGCACCCGTTCACGCAGATGCGGGATTGGTTGGCGGAAGATCCAGTCATTATTGAACGTGGTGAGGGATGCTACCTCATTGCAATCGACGGAAATCGGTATCTTGACGGGACAGCCTCTATGTGGACGAATGTCCACGGCCACAATCACCCACAACTGAACACAGCCCTCAAGACGCAGCTGGGCAAAATCGCACACACGACACTGCTTGGCTACAGCAACATTCCTGCGATTCAACTTGCACAAAAACTGGTAGAAATCACGCCAGTGGGACTTAACAAGGTGTTTTACTCCGATAACGGTTCAACTGCTGTTGAAGTTGCCTTGAAGATGGCGTATCAGTACTGGCAACACAAAGGAGAATCGCAACGAAAACTGTTTATTCATTTTGATAAGGCATACCACGGAGACACGATAGGTGCTATGAGTGTCGGTGGCATTGATAGTTTCCACACCACCTTTGATTCCCTCCTTTTCAAGGGTGTACGTATATCTACTGATGAAACTTATCATCTCTCTCGCGATGCTGACACGTCTGGTAATAACCCTTCAACGATACCCCATTGGATTAACGCCGTAGAAGCCGCACTCTCCGAAAATGCTGGACAGATTGCGGGTATTATTTTAGAGCCGTTAATTCAAGGCGCGGGCGGGATGCTTGTCGCGCCGAAAGGGTTTCTGAAGGAACTGCGTACGCTTGCAAAACAGTGGGAAGTGCTTCTCATCGCCGATGAAGTGATGACTGGATTTGGACGTACCGGTAAAATGTGGGCATGTGAGCACGAGGACGTTACTCCCGACATCTTATGCACGGCAAAGGGACTCGCCGCGGGCTATCTTCCGCTTGCCGCAACGTTAACGACTGACGACATCTACAACACTTTCCTCGGCGAATATAGAGACCTCAAAACTTTTTTCCACGGTCATACATTTACAGGAAATCCGTTAGCGTGCGCTGTTGCATTAGAAAATATCGCTATTTTCGAGCGTGAGCACCTCTTATCCCAACTTCAACTGACTATTGATCATTTCAGAAATCGGCTTCAGGATTTCTACGCGCTACCGCACGTTGGCGATGTGCGGGTGTGTGGTCTCGCTGCCGGTGTTGAACTCATGAAAAACCCGGACACATACACACCTTATCCATTTGAAGAAAAGGTAGGTATCCGGGTTTGCAGAGAAGCCCTTGCACATGGGGCGATGCTCCGCCCCCTTGTGAATACGATTGTCCTAATGCCGCCGTTGCAAATCACGATTTCAGAGTTAAACACCCTGTTGGACATCGTTTATACTTCAATCGAAACGGTCACAAAAAAATAGGGCGGGTATTTGCACCCGCCCAATAGTTAACTGGACCGATTTAGAAATCTACACCACCCGTTGCCGTATTCTGTGCTCTATCTGTTACTCGAATGGTAATAGAGTGTGTGCCTTCGGAAAGTTCACCGGTCTCTAATAAGAGTTGCTCACTCTTAGAATCGAAGATACCGTCATCGGGGAAAATAGCCTTCCAGTTCTCATCGTTATCAATTTTATAAACGGCCTTCTGGATTGGCGTACCCATATCCGCAACGGCACAAGCAATTTTGAAGGAGCCATTACCATTCGGCGTAACTTGAATTTCCCCGACAGAAGGTTGCGTATTATCAACATCAAACGGCGGACTCACCTTGTCAGCGGATTTTGCCCAACCGACTGGATTGCTCAGTTTGTCAGTAGCGACAACTTTTACTTCATAGCGGCCATCTGCAACGGTAGTGATATCCCATTCAAATTCGGCTTTGGTTAATTCCTTTTTCAGGAGCCGCCAGTTTTCTGCAGAAACGGCTTTATAGTAGAGTGTATACTGGAGCGTATCGGCATTTGCGTCCTCCACCTTCCAACTAACCTTCCATTTTTTAGCAGGTGTATCGTTTCCGCTACCCGATCCGCCGCTACTGCCACCTCGTGCGCCTGGCGGTGGTACGTTCCCACCAGAACGACGCCGCGTTTCTTGATTACCGCTGCCGCTGCCATCATCTACGCTAATACTGGTAAAACGGGGTTCAACATTCGCTTGCACAGAAGCGAGCGTAACCTTCTTCAAGACAGGTGTTTTTGCTGCGTCACTGGTTGTGAACTTAGCACGCCACTGGATGTACTGTGCGTCTTCATTCGGGACCTGGGAGCCTTCTGCAGTGGTAAGTTCTTCCGACCAATCGTTCCATGTATCATCAGGCTTTTTGGTGTTCCCGGTACGGGTTGAGAAAGCGATTGCGGTGCCTTCTGCCATCTCACCTTCCCAAGAGAGTTTTCCCCAGCGGGACAGGCTCTTTGCGTCATGAACCTTTGACTCAAGCGTTCCTTCTTTGACGTAATCCGTTGTCAGCGTAAAGAGTTTACCCGGATTCCCGGTTGCCAAGAAGGTTTTGGTTTTTCCATCAACCTCTTTCTGATGGATTGCGACGACCTGATCGGCTGAGCATTTTCCAATTTCAGTAGCGTCGCCGCTCATCGGGTTAACGCGGTAAAGTTTCCCTTCATTTCCGGTACCGACAAGAATTTGGGATTCGCTTTCGAGCACGATTGCTAAAATAAGCGGTTCTGGCGAATTCCAAATTGATACAACCGTCCCATCGGGTCGAATTTTGTAGATATTGGATTTATTTTCTTGCGGCGGTCCACCACCGGGTGGCGGGGGGCCACTGGGGGTAGGCGGTCCTGCGCTGCTACCACCACGGCGATTTCTTGAGGGTTCCGCGGGTTGAGATGTAACGGCTGCAGCGTAGAGATTGCCTTTACTATCCAATTTAAGGGCACGGACTTCTTTCTCTTTGGCTTGATAAACAACTTTTGCTGTTCCGTCGTCCGTAATATGGTAGATAACACCGTTGTCGCCGCTGCCTGCATAGAAATTGTTTTCGTGCAGAAGGAGGGTCATAATGTTTTTTTCTTCAGCATCAAATAGGACGCTGGATTCACCCTCTGGCGTGATTTTGTAAATTTTTCCATCGGTGCCAGTTGCGGCATAGAGATTACCGGCATCGTCAAATTGCAACGCCCACACATATTTGTCGCCTTCATTGAGAAGCGTTGTCGGTGGAGTCGTCGCATCAGTGATTTTGTAAATCAACCCGTCGGGACCTGTACCGGCGTAAAGTGCCCCATCGGGTCCGATAGCGAGGCTGTAAATGGTAACTTCGGGTGAATTATAATAGAGTTCAGCAGTGTCGCCACCGGCACTAATTTTATAGATTTTCCCTTCATTGCCGGTACCAGCGTAAAGGTTTCCTGCTGCATCTTCAGCAAGTGCCCAGACTTGGGTCTCCTTCATTTTCGTGAAGGCATCAATTTTCAGAGACAACATAACGTCCCCGGTACTTGTCAATGAAAGGTCTTTGGGTTTACCAGACTCGAAATCCGCATGGTTCTGCTGTTCCCACAACGAAGTTTTTACTGCAGATGCGACACCCGCGAAAATAAGGATGGTTAAAATAAAACTCCAAAAGGAGATGACACGGCGCATTGAAAATACCCTCCTGTAGGGTTGTTTAGGCGGAACTTGCAACTATAGGCAAGTCGCCAAATTTATGTTTTTTTAATTTACCATTCACCGAGATACAGGCTGAGATCTATGAATCTCTATCCCGCCACCGGTTATGGTAAGGAGTGGTTTATTGACCTCCGCGCTACTTACTCCACTTTTTTCGTACTATTCGGCATTCCTATCAACAACAAAGCGGATGATACCACTGCCAAAGACAACATAATCTGTGGACATCTTGTCAACATGTAAGGCTGTTCCCGAAGTATACCCACTATTACCGACCACCTGCTTTGCAGTGTTCATCACAGACATAACTGAAGGCGGAAGATTCGAGAATTCTTGCCCCTGAACGGTGAGTCCCGGTTGCGGCACAGAAAGTGCCAGAATAATGTCGGAATTGTTTTCCTCTCGTTTCAAGAGTTCAACCAACTGGTTGATGTCTGCGTATCGAAAGTTAAAGGGTGCGCGGGAACGCTGCCAAGACTCGTGAAAACCTGCGTTGGAAGCGATGAGTATAACGAGTCCATCTGGGGCATCGTTGGGAATCGTAATTGTCGCTGTCTGAACTATAGGTGCCTCAAGATAAGGCTGCATCGTTACTTCAACAGCAACGGTATCACCGGGGCGATAGCGGAGTTTATCCACCCGAAGGCTCTGAATCCTTGCTGTTCGCCGTTTATCTTCAACCTTGAGATCAAGATCAATGCCTTCGACCTGTACCCTTGTGTAAGGGTTGCTATCTAACAATGACATCGGGAAGGATATCGTTTGCATAATACCAAATGCAGGTGAACCGCTGGAGGAAAAGACGTTTTTGTACGCCAATTCTCGGGTTTTTAGGTCGGGATGCGCTTTCAAGGTGATGGTTGCGTTCATATTGACGGTGTGGTCGTGGAAATAGAACTCGAGTGCATCAAGGAGGTAGGATGCTCCTATGCCGACATAGACACCAGATATGCCTCGATCTCTTATGACTTCATAGAACTTTTGGTGCCGTTTCCCATCAGTTGTTTGTACATTGACATTGACAGGAATATAACTCGGATGTTTACCAATAATACCGGCGATTGCAGGCTCCCGATTTTGTACTAAAGTGCCGATCGGTTGTGTCGGTGCCGCGATTTTGGAGGAACGGGATCGGCTCGGATAGATAAAATGGACATAGCCACCAGAAAGGGGCAGATTCACGTGTCCTTCCGCTGCACCCGCAGGATGCCCATAAGCGACCAATTCATTCCCATCCACGTAAGTAATAGTGCCATAGCCAAAAAACGAGATATCACCGCGTATGGCTTCTGTCCCGACGATTTGTCCTTCCTCAACGGGTGATTTTTTAATAGGACCGCCGCCGCCTGCAGTCTGAACAGGCGTATAATTGTATTTGTCAAAAATCGGCTTGACAAACCGCATGAGTTCAGGATTCAGAGGTGGATGCGCCATAGGTATAGATAACTGTGCAGCGCGCGTTCGGGACGGCGTATTGGCAATGCTATCAAACCATATTTCATCAAAACTACGCGGCATTTGCCCGACCTTACCATCGCGAAGCAGTGACATTCCCATATCCAAACCAGATTCCTGTGCTGCAGCTGCAGCACCGAAGTCAAAGAGTTGCGTGCCTTGGTAGCTTAAATTGGGCTCCATCCCACGCTGCGCTACTTTAACCATCAATTCAATCGGCGTGACCCCAAAGAGGTTGGAATGTTCACGCTGATTGATAAACCCAAGCGCGAGTGCTCCCACGAGCTGTCCATTAATATATACCGGGCTACCGCTCATACCGCCTGCAGGACCGGAGCGTTTAAAGTTATCACTGAGACCTTCAAACCATATCACGTGCCAGCCCGGGTAATAGTTGTATTCAATACTCAAAACTTCACATTCAAATGCGTCTACCGTTATTCCTGAGAATACAGTGTACCCTTTCCCTTTCATACCCGGTTTCACTTCGGACAACGGCATAAACTTTTCAGCGTCCCACTTAATCTGTGCATGGCTATGATATGCAGCCAAGCAGAACACTATCAGCGCGCAAATCCAAATCTTTTTCACAACGTCACTCCTCTCTGAACTATCAGAAATCTGTTTTATATTCGCAACAACAATCTCAATCGCACATTGATTGAGAATAGAGCCATCTAATTCGTCTACCTACAGCCTTTTTCTCAGAACCAAGTCTTTGTCTGATAGGAGCATTCTGCAAGTTTTGATTTAGCAGTTCCAATGGGGCAGATATGTTAAGCAACTGAAGACAAAACGAAAGAGGCTCTGTGTAATGTAGCATTGTACAATACGGTTAAAACATAATAACCTATTATACCAAAGTAACGAATCTGATGTCAACCTGAATTAACAAAAAATTTCAAAACCCTTTCGTTAGCTAAGCCCCGATTTTCAATTGATATTTTTTCCCAACCATGTTATTCTTACTTAAATGAAGCAGATAGGAGTAGCCCGCACAGTATGTTGAATACCGCTTGTATCCTCGCAATCGACCAAGGAACAACAGGTACTACCACTCTTCTCGTGGATGTACAAGGCAACATCGTTGCACGGGGATACCAAGAATTCACACAATATTATCCACATCCGGGTTGGGTAGAACACGATCCGGAGGAAATTTGGAACGCCACACTACAAGCAATAGATGCACTTTTTGAAGAAAAAGCACCAAACATTATAGCACTCGGCATCACGAATCAACGCGAAACGACGCTCATCTGGGATCGGAAAACCGGGAAACCGATCTATCCTGCAATTGTGTGGCAGTGTCGGCGCACTGCAGATAGATGTAGGACGCTTGATAAACAGGGATTTTCAGAAGAGATAAAGGCGAGAACAGGACTTGTCTTAGATGCCTACTTTTCCGCCACAAAAGTAGCGTGGATTTTGGATAACGTTAATGGTGCACGCGAACAAGCCGAACGTGGCGAACTCGCCTTTGGAACTGTTGACACATGGCTTCTGTGGAAATTAACAGACGGTGCCGTACACAAGACCGACTATACAAATGCCTCGCGCACGTTGCTCTTTAATATCAACACCCTTTCATGGGACGATACGCTCCTGGAAATCTTCAATGTTCCAAAAACTATATTACCGGAAGCTTATCCTTCAGCAAACAACTTCGGGACAGCGAGTTTCTACCGTAATTTTTGGCTTGAAACCTTCGGAAAAAATATATGTTTAGATGGAATTCCGATCGCCGGAATCGCGGGGGATCAGCAAGCGGCACTCTTCGGACAATTGTGCACCAAACCGGGCATGGCAAAAAACACATACGGGACGGGTTGCTTTCTCATGCTTAATACAGGCACCGAAAAGATAGAAACAGACACTGAGCTTTTGACAACACTCGCTTGTAGTTTAGATGAAAATCCTGTTTACGCGTTGGAGGGCAGCGTATTCGTCGCGGGTGCTGCTGTCCAGTGGTTGCGAGATGGCATCCAGATTATTGAGAGTGCGTCGGAAACGGACGCAATTGCTTCCAGTATCCCAGACGCAGGTGGTGTCTTTGTTGTACCTGCCTTTACGGGGCTTGGTGCCCCCTATTGGGACGCTGATGCACGCGGTGCTATCCTCGGCTTAACGCGAGGGAGTACCCGCGAACAGATTATCCGCGCCACTTTAGAATCAATTGCTTATCAATCCGCGGATGTTGTCACTGCGATGTTAACAGATGCAGAGATAACGATTGACCGGTTACGTGTTGATGGCGGGGCAACCACTAATGATTTTCTCATGCAGTTCCAAGCCGATATTCTGGGGATAGATGTAGAACGTCCCGCGCAAATCGAGTCAACAGGACTCGGTGCAGCGTACCTTGCCGGTATGACAACCGGAATGTGGAAAGACATTGCTGAACTGGCGACGTATCGATCTGCACAAGCTGCATCAGCAGATGCGGTTTCTACGGCTCGCGTCTTTTCACCGCAGATTGACACAAACGAACGACATCAGAAACTCGCACAATGGAAAAAAGCAGTGGAACGTGTGATGGGTTAAAATGCGACTTCAATGGAAGTATTCTCTTGTTATCAACCTTTCCGTAATAGCGGTCCTTGTGGCATTTTATTTTTTCGACAGCATTCGTGTCCGAAGTGAGATGAATGCGCTTCACGCCTTGGGGGCAGAACGCGGTGCGGAACTCAAGAAAATCACTGAAAATACAATCCTCAATGCCATTGTGAAAGAGATTGAGACGACAAAGGTATTTGATGCGGGTCGGCTAAATCAGGTGCTAAATGAACTGAAACGGGAGCACCCAGATATGCAGGATGTGCTAAATGTTCATGTCTCTTTAAGCAACACCCGCATCCGTTCGAGTCTACTCGCTGGTGAGGATACTGTTAATATAAACCTTGATGCAGCAGCCTTGGAGCAAATTGCGACAAAAGGGGCAACGGTCGATGCAGTTGAAGGTCAGAACGCAACGGCTATTGTTATTAAATACGCCGTCCCGTTGAGTAAGCCAAAGTCGAGTGGGTTGGAATCGGGTGATCTTGCATACGAACCTACCCTTGATGAGGGATTGCTACTGCCTGATGTTCGATGGGAAGTCACCGGCTACATACAAGTGCTTTTTGATGTCCCTTATATTGACAGGTCCATCCGAAACTCATTGTTGATGCACGCGATACTGATTGTGATTGTCGGGGCACTCCTCGTAATTTTGATTGACTTAACGACGAATCACCTGATTATGAAGCCGTTAGAACGGATGACTGGTATTATTCAGAGCGCGGAAAGCGGCGATTTATCTCTCGATCAGACTTATTCCTCGGATGAGATTGGAAAGGCAACCCATAACCTCGTCCGGATGCTATGGCAATTGCGGGATTCTCACTCAAAACGGATTACTGCCTTAGGGCAATTTGCTGCGGGGGTGGCACACGAGATTCGGAATCCGCTTAATTCAATTGGAATGACGGCTCAGCACCTGAAATCTGTTTTCTCACAACGAAAGGTGAGTCCCGACGATATTGAAGAAGCGAAAGAACTTTTAGAGATTGTTGATAAAAAAATAGGGGAATTAAAGCAGACTTCGGAGCAGTTTCTCACGCTAAATCGACCGAGAAGATTGAATATAGAACCCGTAAATTTCAATGCGCTTGTAGAGCAGGTTTTATCGGAATTTGCACTCGTCACCGAAGAGGCTAAGGTGCAGGTCATTAAAAACTATGACGAAAACCTACCGGATGTCCCATTGGACACAGCGTTAATGCGGCAAACCCTCTTCAACTTTGTGCAAAACAGCATTCAAGCGATGCCGAAGGGCGGTAGTATTTACATTACGACCTTAATTGAGGCGATAGCGGATGAGATGGATCATGCGGTGATCGAAATTCGGGATACCGGTATCGGCATTCCAGAAGAAATTCAGGAACAGATTTACGATGCCTATTTTACGACGAAAGACGCTACTGGCGGCATAGGACTTGGACTTGCCATTTCGCACCAGATCATCACAGCACATAAAGGCAAGATCGAAGTCAGAAGCAAAATGGGAATGGGCACGGCTTTTAAAATCAGTTTTCCACTGGATGTGGATAAACGCTCATAAACTTCCGGATATATTTAACCCCCTAAATCCCCCTTATCAGGGGGACTTTAAGAACAAATGCGTAAGTCCTAAACTTCTGGCAAATAAGGAGAACCGAGACGATGGCATCAATACTGATTGTAGATGACGACCAAGCGCAACTGACAATTTTACAGCGTATTTTAAAACGCGAAGGGTACACAGTTGAAATCGTTGAAGACAGCAAAGCCGCGCTTGAGCGCTTAGAGAAACAGATGTTTGATCTCGTTATTAGCGATATGTGGATGTCTTCACGGTTTGAAGGTCGAGATCTACTGCAAGAAATAAAGCGTACCGATCCAGATCTGCCAGTCCTTATCATGACGGCGTACGCCGAATTGAACGATGCTGTTAATCTTGTGGCGCATGAAGGCGCGTTTTATTATCTCGAAAAACCGATTCAGATTGATGTTCTGAAGCGAGAGGTAAAGCATGCGCTACAGACGCGCGGTGCGCTCGGAGAACCTGAAAGCGAGACCGATGCGCCAACGCCTGAAATTCAGATTGATGAAATTGTCGGTGAAAGCGAAGAGATGCAGGAACTTTTTAAAAAAATGGCTCGGATCTTGCACCGCGGTGTCACGCAAGTTCTCATTACTGGAGAGACGGGTTCTGGGAAAAGTTTAGTTGCGCGAGCCCTCCATAAACACGGACTTAGAAAAGATAAACCTTTCATTGCTGTTAACTGTGGCGCGATTCCAGATACGCTGATTGAAAGTGAACTCTTTGGGCACGAAAAAGGCGCGTTTACAGATGCCGCACACCAGAAGAAAGGGCTGTTTGAAGTCGCAGATGAAGGGATACTCTTCCTTGATGAGATCGGGGACCTTCCGACGCAGACACAGAGCAAACTCTTGCAGGTCCTTGAAGAACGCGAGATACGCCGCATTGGCGGCACCCAGAGCATTAAAGTTGATGTTTGTGTAATTGCCGCCACGAACAAGGACCTCATTCAGGCGGTCCGGGAGGGAACATTCCGAGATGATCTCTATTTTCGCCTGAATGTGATTCCCCTTCACGTCCCACCGCTGCGGGAGCATCCGGCGGATATCCCACTACTTATAAATTTCCTCATCCAGAAATTCAGCAACGAATATGCGGAGGCGTTACCAAAGCAGGTTACACCGCAAGCGATGTCAGCACTCCGACGTTACGAGTGGCCCGGCAATATTCGGCAATTAGAAAATTATCTACGCCGGATCTTTGTGCTTTCAGAAAACGAGGTGATAGATAAAGACGAATTGCCGCCGGAGATTTTAGATACATCGCTTCCAACAACCGACGTTGAATTCGATATTCCAGAGGAAGGGGTTTCGCTCGACGATATTATTAAGGAATATGTGTGCAGCGCGTTGACAAAGAGCAATGGGAACCAGATTCAAGCTGCAAAACTGCTCGGCATTTCGCGTCGTAAACTCCAACACCGGATGCAGAAATATGAACTCCAGAGTCAAGACTTCAAAACAGAACCGTAGCCGGAAATATTTCGTATCTTAAATCGCGTCCTTGAAATCAATACCTGAATCTGTCCTAATACCGAAGGATGCGCGTATCAATTTCCTGCGCCCACTGATCAATACCACCGACCAGACTCTTCACCGATTTAAAACCGAGTTGTTGTAAAAGAAACGCCGCGTCAAGGCTTCTCATCCCCCAGTGGCAATACACGATAACCTCAACGGCTGGGGTAATTTCCCGAAACCGTCTCGGCAGCTCACCCAAAGGGATTAACGTCGCGCCTTCAAGGTGAGCCATCTCATACTCCCATTTCTCTCGCACATCCAGCAAAATAAACGGCTTACCTTCGTCCATCATCTCTTTGAGTTGATCCGGCGTAATCGTGTAGGTATCCGCGTCCAACGGAAGAATTGCTTCCGACACGCTCGGGGCAGCCTTCGGTAAATTTCGTCCCTGTAAATTCCTTATATGTTGCCGCCGTATCTTTTTTAATGCTTTTTTGATATGTCTGAACATTTTTTTACTTCTCTTGTAAACCAGCGAGGGGTATAAAATTTAAAAAAATAGTTTGGAGGTCGTGAACACAGCAAAGTTTCAGGTGGAAAGGACAAGTACAATTCGCTCCTATTGTTAGAAATTCACCGTAACACCCAAGGTAGGGACGATTGGAAATAGAGGCTCTTCTTCAATAACACAGTCAGTAATAATTCCTGTCTTTTCATCGCGAACTTCACTAAAGGCATACTGATCCAGGTTTCTATGGTTATATAAGTTCAAAATTTGGAAGTACCAAGACAACTCCCAGCGCCGATAAGAACTTCGCTTCGTAATACGAAAATCAAGACTATGATATGCGGGCATCCGTGCTGAGTGAACCTCCCCAAATTGCCGGTCGCAAACGAAACGACTATCATCTAATAGCACTTTATTATGTTCAAGAAGTGTCCTCGGTTCCCCGGTGTAGAAACGCCAACTGAGATAGAGGTGCCACATCGCTGCGAACTGATAGTTACTACTGATAGCGAAAGAGTGCCGCCGGTCATGTTGGCGAAAGATCTTTGTGCCACCAGCGATCTCTTTGGCAATGCCGTAAGCATAACCGAGTGTCCATGTTAAACGATTTGAAACTGCATGTGTCATGAACACATCAAGTCCTTTTGCATCCCCGGATTGCGGCGGGGCGAAAATCTGATTCTGCCGTCCGAATTCGCGAAGCCGTCCAACAAGATTATCAAATGTGTTGTAATAGCCCTCTACACGGACCAAAAAATTATCGGCAGGCGTATATTCAGCACCGATAACGTAATGCACGGCTTGTTCCGCGCGCCCTACTGTCTCAATGTTGTCCTCTACAGGGATTCCCATCAAACTAACCGGTTGGTGGTAAATGCCCCAAGCACTTCGCAGCACGAGGTTGTCTGTCGGTTTTATCGCAAGCGCGATTCTCGGTCCAATTTCATAACGCTGAATGCCTTCTTCGCGATACATCTGGTAGACGTAACGTCCACCTACATTGAGAGCGAGCTTGGAATGGAGTTGCCACTCATCCTGCACAAATGCATTGAATTCATTCCCACTATCGTCAACATCGGCAAGAATAGGCTTATAGACATTTACACCCGCCTGTCGTTCTTGAACATCGTATTGGTATTGGGCAGTTGACCATTGCCACTTGACACCGCCACGAAATGTATGCTTATCAAAAAGGTTACTTGTGAACTCTGCCTTTGACCCGAGGAACCGAAAATCTTGATTATCAAGATCAGCTTTCCCCGTCATTCTATCTTGGCTGGAAGTGCCAGCGAAGACGAAGAAGTCTGTCCAATGTGAATTACCGAAAGTATGTCGCCACTTTGCCCAAGCCGTTGAGTTGTCGTATTGAGAGTCCAAGTTATTGTCTACATCATCTACGCGAATCCGATTTTTGTCCCATCCATACAGTCCGTTGAACGTAAGGGTATCTTCGGGTGTAATTTGATATGTAAATTTACCATAGACATCGGCGTACTGAGGGTTATAGTTTTCGTCAATCTCCATGAGGGCGAGAATCAGATCAATATACCCACGGCGGGCTGATAGGAGCCATCCCCCCTTTTCAGTGAGAGGTCCTTCAAGGGTAGCTGTCGCGTTAATTAGGTCTATTCCAAAATTTGCCGTAAATTGCTCGGTATTTGGTGATCTTGTCTTGATGTCAAAGACTCCGGACATCTTCTCTCCATACTCAGCGGGGAACCCACCCATCAATAACTGCGTGTCTCGGACGAGATCCAGCCCGACGAGTGAGACCGCGCCGCCGAAGTCCTGAAGATGATACGGATTGTAGAGTTCCATGCCATCCAATCTAACCGAAATATCGCCTTTCTCGCCACCTCGTACACTGAATCGCGCGCTATAGTCGCTCGAAATTACCCCTGGAAAAACATGTCCCGCGCGCATCACATCATTGTCAATCAACGGAAAACGTTCAATCTCCTGCTTAGATAGGGAAATACTTGCTGATGGACCTTCATGAATTGTAAAACGCCCCGGTGTCACAACAATTTTTTCCAATTCTATAGGCGTGGTGTTCTCCTCAGCGAAAATTGCGACCAGACTTGTCAATCCAAAAAACAGCGTGGAAAAAATTAGATATACCGGTTTCCGAAAATTGGAACTAAACATTCAGATGCACCTCAAGTATGATATATCCATTTCTATAAGGTTATTATAGCACATTTTGGAGTTGTCGTCAATTATGCAGGATCAGACAATTTTTAGAAACATTTAGTTCGTGAAGGACGTAATTACCAATGATTGATATCCTTTACCAATTCTTGAGTAAAAACATTGACTTCGGCGGTGCTTGTGTGCTAAACTATTCATCAAAATTTCGTGATACAAAAGGGGCAGAATATGGGTTTGATAAAATGGCAATATACGTCTTTATTATATGCGTTTTTCATCCTTCCAACAATTAGTATCGGTTTCGCCGCTGACGGATTTGAGTATCTGCCTGATGAATCGACCCTTGGCTTGTGGCATTTTGACGGAGGTGATATCGTAGATACCTCCGCTAACAAAGTCAAAGGTGAAGTGGAAGGAAAGGCGGCGTGGGATGCAAACCAAGATTGGAACAAAGAAAATAAACCCGGTAAATCTTTCGTTTTTGACGGAAATACGGTGATTTCTCTCGGAGAAGCAGATGTATTGATACCGAAAGTTGAGATTACGATTGAAGCCTGGGTTTATCCCGAAGATTTGACTGGATGGCGACTCATCTTCACAAACTGGGATGGACCACCAGGTGCGTACCATTTAGGTGTTCAGAGCGGCATCACCAAATTTCACATTAACACGGACAAAGGCACTGCGTTCGCGGGTGCGACAGACGCGTTAGAATTAGAGCAGTGGCAGCACGTCGCTGGCACCTACGATTCCAACCAGATTAAACTCTATATTGACGGAAAAGAGGTCGGTTCAACAAACCATGGCGGTAAACTCGCCGGTGCAGCAGGATTTGATGTCATCATCGGCAGCAAGAACACTCGCCAGTTTAAGTGGAAGGGATTAATCGACGAAGTCCGAATCAGTGATATTGCCAGAGAGGCTGATGTACTGAGTCCAAATTTGGATGCGCCCCAAGCGGTTGAATACTCCGAATTCACGTTGCCAACCGTATGGGGTTCGCTTAAAAACGAATAAGTAACCAATAGACTGCTTTTTGGCAGCTCTCAGATTTACAAAATTCACTATGAAAGAAGAAGTCTCATCTGCATTAACGCGTGGCACTGCTTTTTTGCTTACGCAACATCGCAGAGACGGGAATTTTGAGGGACAACTCTCCTCAAGTACATTCCCGAGCTGTGCATACGCTTGGATCCAATTCGCCCGAGGTGAAACGCCAGAACCTACACTCACCGAATGGTTTATTGAAAACCAGAACGAAGATGGCGGTTGGGGATTAGACCCTGCGAACATATCAAACGTAGAAGCGACCCGATTCGTTCACCTAATTTTGGATCAAGTCCATCAACGAACACCACACCTATCCCTCCAAAAACTGCTGGCATCTATTCCAAGATCGGCACCCGATCTCGCCTTAGTCAACTTGGCTTACGCGGCTTTCGACGAATTTGACTGGAACGAACTCACCTTCTCAGAAAATACATTGCCGCTTATGAAATTAGTGAAGCAATTGACAAAGATTCCATTACTTGGCGGTCGATTGAAACCACCGAGGCACCGGGTGCCACCTGTCGCGTTGTTCAATACAGCGATGTTCGACGCGCTGTTCATTGCTGAACAACATACACTTGTCCCTGTTTTCATCCTGATTGAATTGAATACTGCTAAACGTCCTGAAATGATCGCGTCGCTATTTGCGTGGTTGAAAGCACATGTGCTTAGCGATGGCAGTTGGTTTCGGGTGAACTATATCACGGCACTTTCGGTCTTGGCACTCATTGAACTTCAAGAAAAATGGGAAGCGGATGACGAGATCGCCAGACTCATTGAACGTGGGATTGCATGGCTTGACAAGACCCAAAATCCTGATGGGGGCTGTCGAGAGGCATTAAACCTCAATGTCTGGGATACTGCGTTGAGTGTCATTACTTTGACAGAAGTACAACCTATAGACGCAAAAACTGCGCTTCACGATGCTGAACTTACAGATAAAGTGAGATCTGCGGCGCAATGGCTTGTCGAACATCAGAATTCGGATGGTGGGTGGGCATTTTCTGGATTACGCGACAGCACGCTTCCAAGTGACGGGGACGATACGGCACTCGGTACCCTTGCCTTGATACGTTCCGTCTGTGCGGATACCTCCAACGATCAACAGACGCTACATGCTGCCATTCATAGTGGGATTACATGGTTAAAGACGCAACAGGTCCGCGATGGAAGTTGGAGCACCTATCAACCCGGACAAGGCGATGTCGGATGTGTCAGCATCACTGCACACGCAATTGAAGCACTACTTGCGCTTGATAAAAGTGATGTTCCTGATAGACCGAATGTCGAAACCGAAATACGACGCGGTCTCAATTGGCTTCGCCGTCAAATTCATCGTGAGGGTTATTGGCGAGATCTCTGGTTGGCAAAAGATACATACGGCACTGCTTGTGCTATTGCTGCGCTGGTGAAAGCGGGTTTAGCAGACACCGCAGAAGTCCATCGTGGCATTGAATGGTTAGAACGCAGCCAAAATACAGACGGTGGCTGGGGCGAAGATATGTTCGGAAATCCGACCGAAAGCACCGTGGAACAGACAGCATGGAGTACATACGCACTGCTGCTGGCAAATCCCGAAAACCGATCGGCTCAAAACGGTATAAATTTTCTACTCGAACATCAGCGAGAAGACGGTTCATGGCAAGAGGCGTGTGTCGGTATATACTGGGAAATTATCGGCGGATACGCGGATCCGATTTATGCATCAGTTTTTCCGATACTTGCCCTGAATCAGTTATCGCAAACACGCTCTTAGTTTTATGATGCGGATGTCGTTAGATAAAGTATCAATCATTATCCCAGTGCTGAACGAAGCAAAGATTCTGGAGCAGACACTTTCCCAACTGCGTTCCGAACTTGGACACCACGAACTTGTCATTGTGGACGGTGGAAGTACTGACGGTTCCACTCACGTTGCGGAGAAGTACGGGAAGGTGCTTATATCGGAACGCGGACGTGCAAAGCAGTTAAATGCCGGAGCGGCGGCTGCATCAGGTAACATTCTTATCTTTTTACACGCCGATATTTGGCTTGAACCGGGTGCAGTGGCGGCGGTAGAAACGGCACTCTCTTCAGGATACGTTGGCGGTGGGTTTCGACAGAAAATTGACGGGAAAAATATTCTCTACCGAGTTATTGAGATAGCAGGGAACATTCGAGGGAAATATCTGAAGATATTTTATGGAGATAGCGGTATCTTTCTATCACGCGCAGATTTCGAGAAAATTGGGGGTTTCCCTGAGATCCCGATTCTCGAAGAGATGGAATTTTCAACAGCGTTACGCCGACTGGGTAAAACGACGTTGGTTACCCCTCACATCCATATCTCTGCCCGGCGATGGGAAACGAAGGGGATCGTCCGTACCACAATAAACAACTGGTTGATAACACTTCTCTACTTTCTGAAATTCTCACCGGGGCAACTCGCTAAACTTTACCGACACATCCGATAGCGAAATCAAAAAGGAAACTTCCTGTGCTGCCTCAGACAGCAACGGGAAGTTCCCTATATGGAGATGTCAGGATAACTGATTGCTATTCCGACAATGAAATGTACGCAATTAGCGAGTCTGCTTAATCGTACCCCAAGTTGTCGCCAGCTTGTTCTTGGCTTCAACATTGAATTCGGCTTCATCTGCGAGCCAGTTATTGATGAATTCAACAACACCGATACCACGAATGTCAGGCTTTTCGGGCCATGCGGGTCTGGCGGATTGCCACATAGCGGCAATCATACCGGTTCCATCTTCACCCGGTTCCTTACTAATAGCAACTGCGGGATCGGCGTTATTTTTGTCAGCCTCAGCGAAAATGACGAGGTCCCAATCAGAACCATCAAACTGTTCTACGTGCCATGGACGATCAGAGTTGAAAGCCTTCATTGACGGGATGATTTTTTTGCCGAGGTCTGTCGGTTTCATAGCACCCACACGCGCCCCGAAACTGAGTCCGTCAATATCAAAGACATTGGCAGCACCGGAAGGACCGTTATTCGGACTGCGGACACCCCCCTCGTAACTCATGTAGAAGATCCAGTCCGCAACGTTAATGACGATATTACCGGCTTCAACAAAGTTTTCAACATTGGAGCCGTCCGGGTCTTTATTTGGGAACTCATAGAGTCCGCTTGGACACGTTCCACACGCCAGAATGATAACATCTTGTTGCCCGTTACCGGTGTGTTCCTTGGTCCATTTCGCGAGTGGGGAATTGTCGCCGACTTCATCACCATCGCCAAAATCTTCAATGCTTTCAAACAGGCTTTGGATCCCTGCATCATCTTTAATGACCTTGACGTTCTCTTGGACAGCCTTATCGGAAATCCAACCGGGATTGGTGGGTCCCGAGTAAAAAGCCAAATCGTTGGCTGAAACTATAGCAGCAAAGCTGAAGAGTGCCAAGACGGCTATGGTAAAATACATTTTTCTCATGATATGCATATCTCCTTTTTTGTTATATTTCCCCCGTAAGGGGTTCGGGTTGTTTTTTCGCCACAACTCCGTAGGCGATTCTCTCCGATTGAGCTGCTTCGTTCAACAGAACTTGCACTTTCTACTTACTTGACCTGACCCGGTGTCTTTGAGAAAACAGGTAAACTCCCTTTCGGGTTATATGTTGCCCCATCCAGATCACAACACCCAGGTTACCGAGACTTGGGGAGCATCTTTCAGTAAGTATTTACCATCAATACTTACTTTTTCACGGAAGTGTTAGAGCTACTACGCTCAAGTGTTGCGATATTTTACTGTAGAAAACTGTTTAACTTGTGGAGTGGACTTGTAGTATAAGCTTCTCACAAGCCCAAGTCTTTAGACTTGGGTAGTTGACCAATACGTTAGTTATTTCTGGATAGCACGTTAAAATGCAATTCCAATACATTTGTGCAATTCCAATACGTTTAACACAAATATACCTTAAAAGGCAAATTGAAGTCAATTATTTTTTTCAGAAAATTGCGATCAGAAACCGTTCCTATTCAGACAATCCGCTAAAATCTTAAAAATAATTGGCAAACTCAATAACTCTACTGAGAAATTACAGAGAGGTAGAAACACTTTCACTTTACCAGGATTTACGGATAGCGTTTTTGAATCTGGAACAACTACCGTTTGAGGTCCGCCCACGTTACAGCAAGTTTACCTTGAGGCTCAACAGCGAGACTCACCTCACGCGGACTGTCGTAAAGGAACAGGTTATCAATATAGTAGTGCTGGAGCTGGTTGGTGTGGAAACCGAGGACACCCTTTGGATGCAGATTCTTGACATCGCTCAAATCTGAAACCTTTTCAAAGGAGAGTTCGCCTTGCTTTTTGATGTAGAGATTAAAAGTACTACCATCACCGAGCAAAGCAAGGGTGTACCACTCTTTTGTTTTAATCTCGATCGGAAATTCATCTCTGAAGTCAATGTACTCGTTCCACGTGCCTCGATCTTCACCTTCTCGTTTGTACCAACGTGCGGAATTAGGGCGACCAAATCCATCAGCCGGTGTAATAATCAACTGATAGAAATGCAGGTCTTCGTTTGCTCGGAACAGGAGTTCCATCTTACTCGGCTGCGGATCCGCAAAAAGGTAAAAATCCAGACGAAGCCCAAAATCTTCAAATTCGACGATTCCATATCCAAAATCAACCGCTCCGTTTCCATCGCCAGCGACGCGGTGGATTTCCAAATGCTCGTTTTTGATATCCCAAGATTCCTTCTGCCCTTTCCAGTACTTATCTTTGAGTTTACCTTTAAAATCGTCTTGAACCAGGAGCTTCGCATGACTTATCTGACATAACAGCAGTGCTGATATGATCAGAGCACAAAGAATAACAATTTTTCGCATAACAGCCACCTTCTGTTTAAATGAGAATCTGCTCTTATCGTATTTTATGTGTCAAAATTTGTCAAGTTTTTTTAGAAAAAATTTAGGGGCATTTATTTGTCTGTTTCTGTTTCCGTTTGGGTGGTACCGTTGCGCTGCCAGTTATCGGCTTTCTCCTTGAGTTTCTCAAGGTCGTCTTCATTTTTAATATCGACGATGTGCGGCGTAATGATGATTACAATTTCAGCGTCTTCAATAGCAGTTTCAGTGCTTCTGAAGAGCCTACCGAGCAACGGTATGTCGCCCAAGATGGGGAGTTTGTTCTCGACTTGTTTCTGTTTCTTACGGATGATACCCCCGACAACAATCCGTTGCCCATCCTCCACATCAATATAGACGCTGATGGAGTTGTCATCGGTAATGGGTGCATTAAAGTCGGTAAACTCAATGAAATTGCTGGCACTGATGTTATTAATATCCAGCCCGATGGTGCGCTTACCGTCCTCGCCTGCTTTCGACTTAGCGATGTATGGGGTGAGATCAATATTGATGCCCACCGGTGGATCGATAAAATCGTAGTTAAAGAGCGGCTGTGAGACGGCCTCTCCCAAAATACTGGTAGTATCAACGCTTTGGAGATATGGGATACGGCGACCACTACTCCACGTGGCGGTTCTGGCATCTCGTGTCAACAGGGACGGCGTTGAAAGGGTTTGGACCTTGTTTTCACGCATGAGGGTGTGAAGGAGTGCCATATATTCCTTGGTCGCTAAGCCGAGGTTAAACCCGGAGATCTCCTGTTCGAGCCCCAGCTTCCCCTCAAGGCTGCCGATAAGTGGGTTGCCGGGAACTGGGGATACGCCGAAAAGTTTGTTCTCTTGCGCCGTGAGCTCAATGCCGAACTTGGTGGTCTCATCAAGCGTCACTTCAAGAATTTGAATATCTATCCAAACTTGTCCTCGGACGAAGTCTAACTGCTTAATAAGTGCCCTGACATCAGGAAGATACCGCTGGAGCGTAGTAATAATTAGGGTATTGGTATCACTCTCAGCGAAGACAGTAACTTTTCCACGCAAAGAGTTAATATCTTGCTGCTGTTGTCTGCCAGCATTCATAACGAAGAATCTAAAACTACTAAATCCACTATCACTTTCACCTTCCCAGACATCTTCGAGTACATCCTCAAGTGTCTCAGCATCTGCATACTCAAGCCGAATTGCTTCAGTGACCTCTTTTAGGTTCTCTGGTGTAGGGACATCCATAGAGTTGATGAAATCTGTAATGAGATCAAAGTTACGCTGCGTAGCTGTTGAAATGATCACAGCATTGAGCGTAGGATAGGCTTCAGCGGTGACATTGCCTGCTAATGAACCTTGGGTCTGATTCCGTAGACTTGATCGCGGTAGGTAATAGAAGAAATCTCTACTGCTTCCAGAACTGCCTTGATAGGTATTATTAATAACAGCGGCGACGTTTGTAGCATCAGCGAATTTGAGTTTATACATGCGGGTACCCCACTCCTGGTCCGGCATGTTGACATCAAGTTTTTCGATGAGACTATCAATTGTTTCGAAGTTTTGTGAACTGGTTGAGATAAGGATCGCGTTGAGGCGTACATCAGCGACAAGGTGAACCTCACCTTGCACGCCAAACCCACCACCACCTTCAGAGGGTTCTCGGTACCTGCGATCCCACCAAGGACGCTCCCTGTCGCGACCGGTACTTCCGCCTTCAAAGAGGTCCTGTAGACTCGGGACAAGGGTTTCAGCATCCGCAAATTTGAGAAAATAGAGTTTAATTTCTTCTTGGGTTACTTCTTGATCAAGTTCTTGGATAACTTTTTCAATAATCGAAAAGTTGCGTGGATCCGAGGAGACGACAACGACATTGAGTCGATCGTTGTGAGAGACGTTGACGGTTCCGACAATACCTTCTTGGTCAAGTCCTTGTTCGCGTTGCCAATTTCTTAATTTTGCGCGATCCCAAGCATCCATCCTACGACGGTCGCCTCCCTGCTCACCGGTGAGTACTTCCTGTAGAGTTTGTGCGACATCCTCTGCAGCTGCATAGTTAAGTCGGAAGGTACGGATCTGCGTTTGTGCGGTGGATGGCACATCAAGATCCTTGATGATCTCCTGCAAGAAAACCAAGTTTGCCTCAGAGGCTTTGAGGACAAGTGAATTCGAGTTGGTTTCCGGGATAATTCTGATGGTGCCATCAAGGACTTCGTAGCCGGTGCCGTCAGCCTTCATCTGTTCTGCTGCGGCTTTCGCTTCTTCCGCAGTCATACGGGCACTACCATTTTCAGATTGTCTTTCGTCGCGTCCTTCCCCGTCCCGGAAAATGTTTGTGAGTGCTTGTGCCAAACTCTGGGCATCCGCATAAGCGAGCGGAACGATGAGGACTTTTAATGGGAACCTTTCACCTTCATCAGCGACTTGTAGAATTGTGACGATTCGGCGTATATTCGAGGAAACGTCAGTTATGATGAGCGAGTTTGTTGCAGTATCCGCGAAAATGTGTGCCTGTTTATTGAGTAACGGTTTGAGCCGGTCAACTTGTTCTGAAGCAACGACATTGGTCAATCGAATGATATATGTTTGAATCTCATCGGTCATTTCAACGAGGTTGGGATCTGGTGTAATACTTTTGACAATACCCTTTGTAACCATCGCGCGGGAGAAACTTGTGACTAAGAGTGTACTATCCGTTTGGATGAGGGTCAGATCGTATTGCGTGAGGACAGTTTTAATTTCCTCAAGTACCTCTTCAATCGTCACATTTCTCAGATTAATAAGGGAGAATCTTTTATCCCGAATATCTTCTTCAGTTGCAATAATCGTCAGATCCGTTTCTCGCGAAAGCCATTCAAGCACCCCTTTGAGTTCTTGACTGGTAAAGTTGAAGTCGAAACGGATTGCGCGCCCTTCCTCGTCGGTTTGTGCGACACGCATTTCGGGTGCTCGTTCCTGAGCGGATAACTCAGCAAGTCCCACAATGAGCAGTCCAAAACAGAGTAGCAAAATAAATGAGAATCTTTTTTTTTCCATAACATCCAATCCTTTTTATTTTAATTAGGACTTACGCAGCACCCTTGCTGGCGGGGTTTTAAACCCCGCCAGCGGTGCGTAGGATGTCCGTTACCAGGGGAAAATACGTAAGTCCTGTTAATGATGATTTCCTGAAAATCTCATAAGCGTCTTTTTATATTAGCGGTGTATAAAAACCCCAGTGAAATTTGGACAGTTTTTTAGATTTAGAGCCGATCCATCGGACTCGGTACAGTTAAAATATTCGAGCGATAAGAAGTATATCAACATTCAAGTTCGCGCCCTCGGAACCTTCACGATTCCGACCCCGTGAACCTTCAGAACGAGAGGCCTGTTTATCCGCGGAGATTCGCAAATCGCGGACGGTTAGCCATTTAGCGTTTGTTTCAATGAGATGGTTTAAGTTAACAAGTTTTTCGAGATCTGTTTTGAATTTCATTTCAACGGTGTAAAGTTGTGTTTCATAGGTTGGTGGTGCCAACGCGAGCTGCTCCAAAAGGGTGGCACGCTGTGCTTGAATTTCCTCAATGTACTTGACCAATGCTGCCTGAAGTTCACCGGTATTCGGTGCCGCCTCGGCATATTCATCCTCTGTTTGCGTGAGAAGGTCCAAAAGTCCACTATTTCTTCGTAACTGGATTTCGACAGTAGCGGGTTTAGCACCGATGCCGAAAAAACCCGGTGTCGCAGCAGTTTGAACCTTATGAACTTGCGCCGCAAAGAAGCCCTGCCTGAAATCTGTTGCCCCGCGGAGCTGTTGCGTCACCATATTTTTGATATATCCAGCGAGTTTAACCCGGAATGGGATCGGTATTGTTTCTGGAAGTGAGGCGAATCTCCACTCTGTCTGAGCATCTATTGAATCCGTTGACTGCGCTTTATCCGTAGATACTGATGTTTCTATGGAGGGTTCCGCTCCAGACGATGTCTCGTCTGTTTCGTCCATTTTTTCATCTGTCTCGGACGCTGTATCTTCCGACAGCCAGGCATCCATCAACATATCGAACGTGTCAGCTTCAGCCTCATGTTCTGCTATCTCCGCAAGTTCTGTTTCCTCTGTTTCTATATGCTTGAGATAGAGATAGAGCACAAGCCTCTCCCGATTTTGTATTGTCAATTTTTGGGTCTGCTTTCCGGTTCCGGGTTTCGTCAGGAGTTGGTAATTCTGTTGGATACCGGCTCGTTTAATGAGTGCATCAACACGTGCTCGAATAACGGTCTCTGGAAGTTCAGCGTCAAAGAGTGTTGTGGGACCCTGAGTGCCTGTTTGCGCTGCTTGTCCTTCCTCTTGTGCCAATCCAGTTGCTTTATAAATCTCAGACTCAATCGGTCTAAGCACCTCAGCAACATGCACCAAATTCTCAGTTTTTATCAACTGTTCCTGTTTAGTTTTGGCACTCTGATTTGCAAACAAGCGATAGACGGCAGGCACACCCTGTACTGCGATCAGAACCAGAAGCACAGCCCCTAAAATGCCAAGCAAAACTCGGCTTCTTGGTGTTAATTGAAGATCCAGTTCCATGAGTTTATCCTCTGTAAATATAAAAGTCCTATCTGTATAGGCTAAAGCGTTAAGCATCTAAAGCCTATATTCACAAGCAGGCGGTTGAAAACTGTCTGGGCAAAACTTATATTTTATTCGTCTTTCTCGGTTTTTTTATTTTCAGGTTCAAGGGTGTTAGACTTAGGAGGGTCGATTTGTAATTCTGCCTCCCTTGCCGGTTCATCAATCTGAGGTTGAGGCATCGGATAGCGTTTTTTAGCGAATGCCCGAACAGCAGACGTAGTTAAGTTACACCGCACCTGTACTTGGAAAATCTGTTTTCTATTTTGAGAAATCGTTGTAGCCTCACCCGGTCGAACGTTGGTAAAAGTGCCGGAACGATTAAGTGCTCTTATAAGGTTATTTATAGCCTCATGAGAGGCACCTTCCAAATTGAACGTAATGCGCGCTGTTTCAGGCTCGTGAAGATTGATAATATTAAAATTAGTCCAAGCGACCTGTGTTCTATCGCGGAACATCTCGCTGAGGGCATGTAAAATATCAAGCGGCGATATGTTATGCGCTAACATCTCTGTGAGTGCCAGTTCACGTCCAAGTTGTGCTTGCGCGGCTGCCACTGGTTGCGCGTAGTTTGCGAGTCGCGCATCAACCATTTCTGTTCTGTGCTTTTGCGAACGTTGAAGGGTATAACCGCCGAAGAGGAGACCCCCAACAATCAAAACACCCAGCCCCGCGGTCGCAAAAATTTGGCGTTGCCGTGTTGTTTGGGTCAGCGTCTCAGCAGCCTCTTTCGGTAACAAGGAGGGTTGGAGCGTCGCGTTCAAAGCACTAAATCCGACACCTAACGGTACCGCAAGCGTATCTCCCCACTCCTCAAGTATCGCTTTGGCTTCTGCGTGTTGCGGCTCAATTTTAATATTTGACTGCTGCTCAATAGCATGAAGTGGATTCCAGAAGGATGTCGGAATGCCAAGTTCTGCTTCTAAAGTTGCTGCGAGGTTAGGCACACGTGCGCCGCCACCACACAACCAGAGTTCGGTTTCGATTTCGGTCAGTGTGAAGTTTTCAGTTTCATCGGTTTCTTCCGTAGCGTCAAAACTATCCGACGCTCGATGTGCAGTCGCAGCAGCAATAGAACGCTGTAGTTCGCCAAGCAACTGGGCTGTCCATGTAGATGTAGGTGCTTCATCCGCGGGAATATGTCGTTTTTCTTCTGCTGCTGTCTCACGATCCACATTCAATGCTTGGCTGATATGCTCAGATAGATTGTCTCCACCTAAACGGAAACTCCGAGAAAACCGTAGAACCCCGCCCTCAACAAAACAAAAGTCGGTTTGCGAGGCACCGATGTCAACAACAAATGTAGGTTTGGTACATCCGCTGTTTGCTGCTGTCTCAGCAATAGCGATCATTGAAGGCGTGACGGCAGATGCGGATACACCGATCTGTTCAAGATAATCCAGGTAACCTGTGACGGATGCGCGTCGGGTGGATATCAATTCCACCGAAGTGGCATCCGGTGTTTGTCTCACATCGTGGTAAGTGAAGATCGCTTCTTCAACCCGAAATGGAAGCTCTGACTCCGCCGCAATTGCAACGATACTCGCGAGTTGATCATCGGTTGCGATAGGTAAATTGGCTAAACGTTTTGTGCTTACCAAGGATCTCGGCAGCGCGAGCACAACCTCGGGGGCATTCCTATTGAATAGCGAAAGCGGATTGCTTTTCTTTGACGTACTTCCTAAGGATGCCCAAAGGTGTCTTATCGATTCAGCCACCTGCTGCGTATCATCCTTGTCAGTGTATGTAACGACCCCCGCATGGGTGAGACGCACAGCTGCGGATGACTGTTCAATCTGAACCATTTTCGCTGTATACGTGCCGATATCTATCGCCACAACTCGTTTTTTTGCCATTTTTGCCTCAGCCGTCAGTAATCAGCCGTCAGCAATCAGTCACAAGAGGTTTTTGATACGCCTCGGGAAACATCCGAGCAAAACACCCTTCTTTACTGATCGCTGAAAGTCGATGCCTGAAAGCCACTCCTCTAATCCTGTCTCCAATATTGGACGATGACTTGGTCCCCTGTTCGATCGATGATGCCGATACAGGTTGAAACGACTCTACCTGTGCCATCAACGCCGTTTGCCTCAATACGATAGCCGTGTGAACGGTAGGTTACCCAATCAACAACTTCACCGAACGTTTCAAAGTCAATCTCCTCAAGTTCTGAGAGTTGTGAAATATTGGTGAATGGATTTCCCTTTATTTCCTCTTCGGTAAAACTCAATACTGGCGCGTCATCTGGCGGGTCTTGTTCGCGGCGCGTGACGATCGCCTGTGCTTTTTGATGGTCCATCCCCGGTAGCAGTGCTAAGATTTCAGCAGGCGCAGTGTTTATGTTAATGAGCCCGTTTCGGGTTTCTCCATCTTTAAGGGTTATTTTATCAACGATACCGATGAATTCTTGCTGCGTTAACATTGTGACATCTTTAATAGCATCTATGTTCTGAAAAAGTCCTTGTGAATCCCGATGGTCAACAATACGTTGGGCAATACCTTGATCAATACCGTTCAGGGATTCCAAGGTTTCAACGTCAGCGGTGTTGATATTAATCTGCCCGTCTCCACCTTGTTGTTGTGGGTTGTTTGTTTCTTCACTTTCCTGGTTTTCTTGATTTCCGCCGGAATCTTCAGTCGTGATTTGGTTTCGGATATTGTTGAAAAGTTCATCAGAGACGGCTTGTACATCTATGAGTGCAGAAAATCCGTCAAATTCACGTTGCTGGATAAGCGATTCCGCTTCAGCTTGTGAGAAAACAGGTTGCCCCCCACCTTGACTGGGTTGGGTTTCAATTTGTGTCAACTGCTCTGCATCTGCCGTATTGACATTTACAAGTGCTTCTCCATCCGGATCTGTGCTTGCATCCAGTGAATATATGGTTGCTAAATCCACAAGCCCGGGTTGTGCGTCTGCTGATGTGCTCTGCAGAGCCGTTGAAGGATCGGGAGCTATGCTCGTAGACGTGCCTTGTGTATTTGTAGTTCCTTGTGTAAACGCCGCCATTTGTTGGGTCCCGTAAAGGAGTTCAGATGTCATCCCCGCCACTCTGGCGAGATCTCGAACAGTACGGTAAGGTTGTCCGTCTACGATTGTGTTAGCGAGTTCCTCCGTCTGTGCGTCGTCGGGTGAAGCCCCCACCTGCGCCAGCAAATTACTGATGAGTCCAGCATCGGCGGTATTGATATTAACCTTTGATGCCTCATCCGTGACTGTCACTTGATAGTTCAAGAAATTTCCGAGCTGAACGCCATCTTCAACTTGCCCTGCGATAGGCTCTGCCCAACTTTCACCGGACGAATCAAAAGGGGTCTGGTCTGTTTGCATAACAGCGAGTGTCCACTCAAACCCTGCCTTTGCGGCGTAGTGATACTTTGCCCTATCCAAGAAATTGCGTTGGGTGCGCTGTTCTATATGGATCGAATAGAGCAGTTGTGTCGCCAAAATAGAGAGAATCGTGAGTATCCAAAGGGTTGAAACGAGGGATAATCCCGTCTGTTCCTTGTGAAATGGATAGGTAAACCGCTTTGTGAATAACATCATCTATTGACTCTCTTAAGGGGCACCTTGCGCACCTTCACCAGCGGTTGCACTTGCGGGGAGATACACCATCGTTGATTGTGTCATACTGTTTGGCTGCAACACAGGTTGATTTTGGGGCGCAAACTGTGTCGTATCTGTACGCACGGTTCTCTGTGATTCGCCTTGGACAGTTATTAGGATTTGTACAGCACTTGGAATACTTTCAGGGTCGTCCCAAGAGTCGTTCCACACCTCTGCTTGTCCATCAAAATACTGTAGATCGAAATTAGCAAGCCCTGTGATAAGCGTTGCGACATCAACGTAAATGGGTTCCCCATTCTCGTCTGTCTCTGGGACGGCTCCGCCTTGTAAGAAGGGGCCGATAACAACTTCTGGATCAAGGGTTGTGGTTGTAAGGCGAAAGAGCGCGTATCTACTATTCTCTTCGCCACTTGTATCTTCGGTAAAAGTGCCTTGGGAATTACCCGAATCCAGAATGGATTCACCGGGTGGCGGCTCTGCAGCGACAAAGTACGCCACACGTTGAACGTCGCTTAAGAGCGGCAAGGGAACTTGTAAAGCATTTTGAGATTGGAAACTTGACAGCTGCTCCAGAAAAGGATCAGGATCTGTCCGCACGAGTGTGACAAAACTGAGCATATCTCTATCGCCGAATTGGCTGGGGCCATCTTGCGTGTACAGAGCAAGTTCGGGTTCTTGCGGTGAAACTTGCATGTTTCCCAAGTCCGTTACAAGGCGATCCATAGCGAAACGACACCTTTGCGCAGCTAACACTTTTTCTTCCGTTTTCTGGTAGGCATCGACAGCCGTCTTGAAAGCAAAGTACGCCGACCCTCCGATAATAACGAGGATGCTAACTGCCATAAGCATTTCAATGAGTGTCAAGCCACTCTCACGGGTTGCCTGAGCGGATATTTTTTCAATCTTCATATCTGCGATGCCTGTTGAAACGCTGTGGAGTAGTTATCAACCCCCAGGTTATTGTCCTTGCTGCGTTTGTGGCTTTTGTCGGTCAGCAACATAGGTGTTCATAGACATAGAACGTTCCCGATCCCTATGTTGCCATGTGACGGTCACTTGAATCCGCCGAACGTTTTCAACCTCTTCGGATTCTATATCCTCAACGGTAGAACTCCAGCGGTAGCGTGTGTTGTTACCGAATTCACCCATATCGTCACCGACATCTGGATAGCCGCCCATCTCAATTTCTGCCATCCGAAATTTAAGGAGATAGAGCGCAGTGGTCGTGTTGTCTGAAAGTGCTTGATTACGTGCAGCGGAGGTAAAGGCGTGCAAAAGCGCAGGGAGTATAGCCGCCAAAATTGCTAACGTTACGAGTATCTCAACGAGCGTAAAACCGTTTTTTTCTCCTGAGATCGAGTGTTTAATTTGCGGTTTCATAAACATAAATAATAATGTTCCCAGCTCGAAACTATATGCAAATTAATTTACTGAAACTTCAAGACCTAACGTTTGAACTTCTTCAGCGGCGAGTTGTCGCACAATAACGCGACCGCTCGCAGCTTCAACAGAAACAGACATGACCTGATGCCGTGTGTTTTGGAGGTACACAAGTGCTTCCTCGGAAGTCGCATTAGGTGAGAAATAGATGTACGCTACGCCCGAATCATTTTGAACAGTACGTCCGTTGTGGTTCGTCGTCAGTGCAGCTAACGTAACACCTTGCTCCATCAGATAAGGCACCCCTAAAATACCGCTTGCGCGCCCGAGCGTCTCTTGTTGAACAGGATTTGTTGTCGCTTGTGGGTTTGCATTTGTATTATTCTGGGTTGCTGTCCCTACTGTAGAATTTCGAGCGGTAAGTGCTGATGCAAGTGGCGTACTTGGATTAAACGTTTCACTCGACGCAAGCCAACACCGCTCGTTGTCAATATCAAAGACAACTAAATGTGTCGTTCGATCGGTGATTGCCATATCTCGTGCGAACGTGAGGAGGTTACGAATTGTATAAGCGGATGCTTTTAATCGACGCGTTGTCGCGAATCCCTTCAGCGTCGGCATAGAGATTGCGGATAATATGCCGATAAGCACCAAGACGAGCAGTAATTCCGTGATCGTGAAACCACTTTGCGGTTGAGAAGTAGGCGAGATCGGAAGCCCTCGCCTACCTATCGTTTGCTTCACTGTTTTTTTAATAGGCTGCGGTTGATTCTTCAACCCAATTGGTGATGTCCGAATCCAGCTCGGTACCCCCAACCTTGCCATCTTTCCCCATGGAATAGAGATCATATTGGTAGCCATAATGGGTGCCTGGATGGCGATAGACGTATGGGTTACCCCACGGATCTACAAAATTCGGGCTATCAATGTACGGACCGTCCCAGTTGGGTGGCGCAGGACTTGGTGCCCGCCACAAGGCATTTAATCCCTGTTCGGTTGTTGGGTATTCACCGGTTGCTAAGTTATATTGTTCTAACGCGGTTTTGATACCGCTAATCTCTGTTTGCGCCTTCGCAACATTTGCTTTCTGCGGGGCATTCATGACCCTTGGCGCGATAACGGCTGCTAAAATCCCTAAGATAACAATAACAATCGTCAGTTCAATTAGCGTTAATCCGGATTCATCGGATTTTAGTTGCTTGAACATTATAATTTTTCTCCTATATTATTTATTCCATGGTGTCCCTTAACACCTATAAGCATATTAGCCGCTTAGTAGTTGGTTTGCCTCAAAGATCGGAAGAATCATCGCGACAGCGATAAATCCGATAATCACCCCCATCAGTAGAATGACAAGCGGACCGATCGAACTTGTTAAGCGTTCGAGGCTCTTTTTAATTTCTACATCATAGTATTCTGAAAGTTTACTGAGCATGTGGACAGGTTCACCAGACTCCTCACCGACAGCCACCATGTGTGTGACGAATTCAGGAAAATCCTTACTTTTGCTGAGTTCGCGAGAGAGCGTAGAACCTTGCTCAACCTCTACTTCTGCTTCGGCGACAACGTTGCTGTACACCCTGTTTCCGATCGTGTCTTTGACGACTTGGAGGGCAGGCAACATACGTACGCCATTTTCCAAAAGCGTTGCCAGCGTTCGGGTAAAACGGACAATGGCAAACGTGCTGATTATGGGTCCGATAAGTGGTATTTTGAGTTTCAACCGGTCAAACCAGACTTTGCCGGTTTCGAGCCGGAGATATTGCCTTAGCCCCGCCACACCTAAGATGATGATGAGAAGTCCCACCCACCAGTAGGTTTCAAAGGCATCGGTTGCACCAATAAGGATGCGTGTTGGAAGCGGCAATGTGACCCCGAGATCGTTGAACATCGCCGTGAATTTTGGTATCACAAGAATCATGAGTACAGCTACAGCAGAAATGCTGAGCGTCAATAGGATAATAGGATAAAAGAGTGCTGAGATAACATCATTTTTTAAAAGCCTTTGACGTTCTGCAAATTCGGCAAGCCGTTCGAGGACTAAACCGAGTACACCGCCACTCTCTCCGGCTTTTACCATATTAACGTAGAGGTCGGAAAATGCCTTCGGGTGTTGTGTCAGCGCGTCGTTAAAAGTTGCGCCGTGTTCGACATCATATTTCACTTGTGAGACGATACGGTTGAGTGCCGGATTCTGGATCTGCCCGAGGGTGACCTCCAAGGCACGAGGTAGCGGGACATGTGCGTTCACCAACGTCGCTAATTGATATGTGAAGAACTCAACGTCTGCTGCTTTAAAGCCGCCGCCACCGATTTTAAGCCATTTGCGGACATCGCTCGATGCGTCGTCCTCCGCTTCCTCAACAATGTTCGTGGGCCAATAACCCATCTGTCTTAACCGGGAAATGAGTTCGGCTTTAGAATCAGCCTCCAGCGTATTTTTTACGCTGCCACCGCCATGCGTAAGTGCTTCATATCGGAATAACGGCACGATCAATCCCTCCGTCACAATATAGAACCGCAAGTATACACTAAAAACGCTTTAGACTGCCCCACATTGTTGCAAGCTTTGCTCTGGGTGTTACTGAGAACGTATGCCTGTCCGGGATACTGTCGCCGGTGATTACAACATTGTCAAATCTTGCTGTTTGATTTGAGAGCCCCAAACCCGCTGCGCCTGTCAAAAAGTCTTGGAGCCCGTTCAGCTGCAATGCTGGCAATTCCCGCCCCTGTTCGGCTGCATGCTCCTTTCTGAGAGCATCAAAGCGTAGGAAACTGTGGCGGTCCGGAAGTTGGATAGGTCCAATAAACTGCCTTCCGTTAATCCAAAAGTTTAGGATATTTTCTTTAACGTCCAGTTTCAGTTTCGACCATTCGTTCAATTTCAAAAATCGCTGGCGTTTGCTATGTGAAAATAAGAACGTATTTGGGTCCTGAAGATTGCCAGCAGCAAACTGAACTTCGGAGATGTTGTCAACAAATGGCAAATCGCCGATGAGACACCATACGAACCAACTCCCTTTGATTCGAGCGGCAACAACAATATTGCTGGGCCCTCGATTATCAAGCGGTTTGACATCAAATTCAATGGTGTAATCTCGCCATGTTTCATCACCGATTGTCAGCAAACGGGTCCAGCCGTTAGGACTGACTGCATGAAGCTCGCCGTCAACAATTTCCCAAGATCCGGGTAGCGCATCACCCATAAGGAGTTCCTTCCATTCATCCAACTTTCCGTTATCAAAATCCACCAGAAACGTCCCTGCGCCTGCTGAGAGGGTAAAGAGTAAAACGATGCTTCCTATTATTGCCAACTTCATAATTAATGATTCTCTACTTGCATAGAAGACTTAGACGCGTTTAGGCAACAACTTCTCCAAAATCAAATTCATCTTCCTGCGTTAACCGGATGACTTCATCAACAGTTGTCAACCCGGCAGTAACTTTACGCCAACCGTCTTCACGTAAACCTTTCATCCCCAATTGTACGGCGAGGCGACGAATTTCATTTGTCGATGCCTGTTCAAGTGCCTTTGAACGAATTTCATCAGTCATGAACAAAACTTCAAAAATGCCAATTCTCCCCTTGTAACCTCTGCCGCGACACTCCTTGCATCCGCCTCCGACCACCGCCCGCGGAATCTCAAGATCTTGGGGGATAACGACCTTGTGGCCGTTACCGTTATTACCATTATTACCGTTCCCCATAAGTCCTACCAATTCATCGCGGTCAGGTGAATACATTTCACAACACGCTTTGCAAACACGGCGCGCCAGTCTCTGTGCGATGATACCTTCCACCGTAGAAGCGACGAGATACGGTTCAACATTCATATCAATAAGCCGTGTGATAGCCCCCGGCGCATCATTTGTATGGAGTGTGCTAAAGACAAGGTGGCCCGTCAGTGAAGTATGAACCGCCATTTCTGCGGTTTCGTAGTCGCGTATCTCACCGACCAAGACTTTATCTGGGTCTTGACGTAAGATATGACGGAGGCCAACGGCGAAGGTGAAATCGATGTCCGAATTCACCTGGATTTGGTTGATACCCTCCAATTCATACTCAACTGGGTCTTCAAGGGTGATGATTTTAACATCGGGTGAGTTAATCTCTTTCAGACAGGCATAAAGTGATGTTGTTTTTCCACTACCCGTAGGCCCCGTGGCAAGGATGATGCCGTGTGGTTTGCGGATCATGCGTTGAAAGAGTTGGAGATTGTCTTCGGTTAATCCGAGTTCTGCGAGCCCGAAATCAATAGACTGCCGGTCAAGGATACGGAGGACAACACTTTCGCCATGAAGCATTGCGACCGTAGGGACAGTGGAAACCCGAAGGTCTATTTGTCGGTTCCCGACGCTACCGATGCGCCTACTAATTTTTCCATCTTGGGGCCGTCTACGTTCAGCAACATCCATACCAGCCATGATTTTGATACGGGAGGTGATTGCGGATTGCAAATAGGCAGGCGGTTGGGGTTGATCCTCAAGCACACCGTCAATACGAAATCGGATTTTGAGTTGTGTCGGATAGGGTTCGATATGGATATCACTTGCCCCCATCCGGACGGCATCAATAATCATCTGGTCAACGGCGTGGATGACTGTTGGGTCTTGACTGAGGTCTTTCTCATCAATTCCGAAATCGTCAATGGTTTCACGTTCAAGGGTCTCAGTTGCGCCGACAGGTCCCTTGATACCAGCACTGAGGAGACTTTCAGCAGTGCGCCCATAGAGCCGGATAATTGCCTCATCAATATCTACCTCATCAGCAAGGATCGGGATCACCCGACAGTTTGTGATGAGTTCAATTTCGTCTATGAGAACGACATCCAGGACATCCGCCATTGCCACGGTGAGTTCGTCATCGTTTAATTCAATAGGTACAATTTTGCTGCGGTATGCGAACCCCGGGGATACCTTTTCAAGTGTGTCGTCGTCAGGATTAATCCCCTCCAATTGGACGAGCGGAGTCCCGGATTCGACACTCTTTGTAGCGAGTGCAAGGAGGTTGGGCGGTACACCGTGTTTAGAAAGCACAGCTGCTTCGGAGGCACCAGTCTCTTTTATTTCTGCGAGAATGTCCGTATAATCCTGTTCCGAGATGAGAGATGCCTGCCGCATCACCTCAACAACCGAAACCGTATTTTGTATCTGTTGCATAGCGTAATTGCTCTTTTGGCGGTGGAGGTTTGCTCCCCGCGCGAACGGTAAATTTTGTAATGTTTTTTCGATATTTTATCTTATATTTTCTTTACTATTGCCAATTAAGACGCATCAACCACAAATAAGTTTAACAAATTACCGAACAATTTATGTCACACACCCTGTTTAGAAACATTTCAACGCATACTATTATAAAATACTTGTTAATAGTATTAGACGGATAAAACGCCTATTTGTTCGACAAATATGGAGAAAAATTGGTTCTCACTTCTGCAACGTTTACGTTGGACGTTATTTTGCTGCCTCAATCCGGCGAATCGCCTTTTGCGCAGCACGACGAACGTTTTTAGAACGATCCGCCAGTGCCTGTGTCAATGCGGTTAGGGCATCGGGTGATTTCGCGCGCATCTCACCCAATTCGTCAGCGGCGTTGCGTCGGACATCCGCGACGGGGTCCGTCAATGCAACGAGGAGCGGTTTTACAACCATCTCATCGGATTCACCCCGCTTCACGAGTGCTTCACCAATTTCCCCGAGGACATCAACAACATGTCCACGTGTCGTCGCTGATTGACTGTTCGTGAGTGCATCTACCAACATAGGTGTGATGCTTACAGCATGGCTTCTACCGAGTTTAATCAACACGTCTTCAGCACGTGCCCGCACAGACTTAGCATCATCTGACAGCGCACGTATCAACGCGGCAAACGTTTGCGTTGAAGTCTCGCGTATATCAGACAACTCAGCTATCGCATTGGTTCGGACTTTTGTCGAGTCATCATTTAGACCCACAATTAAAGCGTCTCGAATTGTGTCGGTGGACTGTCCATTTTCTGCGAGATCTTCGCCGATCTGTCCTAAAACATCGAGTACATCGTCGCGTGCACTTGATGAACCTTTCGTTTGGACAGCGATGAGTGCCGGCACGACGACAGCCAGTGATTCCGCAGATGTCGGACGAACGTCACCCAATTCCGCAATTGCCTCACGGAAAACATCATCAGAATCGTCTTTGAGTGCCATCGCTAAACCGATCGCAGCGGCATCATAATTCCGCCCTGCTTTCCGCTCATCTTCACCGATTTCACCTAACGCTTCAGCCGCTTTTCTGCGTACGCTTTTAGACGGATCCTTGAGCATTGCAACGAGTGCAGCAGTCCCAGGATTCCCGATTTCTTCAAGGAAATCTACAAATTGCCGTCTTACAGCGTCAGGTTCATCTGTTAAAGTCGGTGCGATTTGTGCAAGTAATTGGGATTGCCACCTTGCTTGCTGTGCTCTGTATTCTGCTTTGAGTGCCTCAAGCTCCGCGGTAAGTTGCGGGAGGACTTCTTCTTCTGCTTGCGCTGTCGCTTCCTGAAACCGGACTATCTGGCTAACGCCAAAACCGAGCGACAGTATAGCAACCATTGTTATTATCCAAAACCATCGTTTAGTGTTTGTCTTCTGTATGAATCGTTTCTGAATCAACATCGTTGCCTCCTTAATCGGTTAAACCTATAGGGCTTACGCATCTCCTCTTAAAGTCCCCTGATAAGGGGCGGGGAATGCCCATAAGGCATTCATACCGTTGATTCTTTAGGGGGTTTAAATGTCCAATGTTGTTCAATTTGCGTAAGTCCTAACCTAATAAGATAGCGTCTCCTAATTCTCCATAGCCCAAACGTAGAATGGAATGAGTTTTGCAAGCACTTCAAGTGGTGTATCTTCCACCGACAGTACGATTTCAAACAATACCGTATCATCTTCTACCGAGACCCACGTGAGCGATGGTGCGATTTCTTCGGAACTGACAATTACCTTGTCAGCAGGGAGTGCTCCTTCCCCCGCTGTTTCTAAAGCTCGTGCTAAATTCAGTTGTGCAAATACTATTGGGTTTTCTGGTACATGCTTCAAATAGGCGGGCTTCTTTTTTTTCTTTACGCCATCTACGAGTGCGTACATCTGCTCCTCTGAAAAGCTGAAAAGAAACAGCCCTGATGCCTCACTATAATAGATATTTGTTGCGAACTCCGACAGCGTTGCCTCATTATAAACCGTTTGAGAAACAGAAATATTTTGCAAGTTAGAAAGACTGTTGGTAAACTGATTCCATTTCAAGAAATTGGTAGGCTTAAAAATTAAGCCTCCATCCGTTTCTACCGCAGCAGCGTCTATTGTAAACGAATTATCAGCGTTAATTTCGAGGCTTTCAAAGGATGTCGGATCGAATCGGGATAAATCAGATACCGACAAAGCAAGCTCCCCAGTTAGCCCTGTCATAACATCATCTTCCAGATCAAGGTTCAAAAGTCCCTCCAAATAAGAAATGCCTTCGATGATGTCATCTGTCAGATTTTTCTCTATCTCGGAACGAACGATTTTCCATGCACCGTTCACGACATTCGAGGTTACGGCAATAAACAAATCCTCTTTACCGGACAATGCGTTTAAAACTTCGAGTTTTTCGCCTTTCTCCAAAAACAAACCGATCTCGTTTTCTGCAAAGTCTGGAGCCTTCGGATTGAATCGCACGGCGACTTGATGGAAAGGACCGGGTTCCAGCAAATTAAGCCGTACATATACAGATTGAAAGATGGGAAACTGTGTGCGTCTCCATTCATCTAAACCATTTATCTCTATCCATTTATCCAAAGATGATGCGTGTTCCATGTCAGCAAATATGACAACCTCTCCTGACCCTATTTTCTTTTGCATTCCGGCAAATCCCTCGTTATGCCGGATAGAGGGCGCACCGTTCCGGTAGGTATCCATTAACTTTTCAAAACTCCATTCGCCAACACCAAGCACAAGAAAATCTTCAATAAATCCGTATTTGGCAATATTTTGGTTTATCTCCATAACGTTATAGCGAACCCGCTGGTACACCCCTGCATCCAAACGCAAGGTATTTCCGCCAGTCAATCCGATAGCACCCTCTGCAATTTTGGTAAACCGTTGGAGTTCGCTGAGGTTTCCGCCTGAATGGACAACGAACCCAACTTGCGGCGATTCTGTTTCATCTAACCAAACGGCTAATGCGGTTTGGTACCCGATCGTTTCCAGTACACTTAGCAGGTCTGTACTCAGAAAAGCTTCAGCCATGCGGATCGCTTTCCGAATTTCCTCTGAGTCGTCTGGTAAGAGTGCGAGTGCTTTCTGCCAAGTTTCGGAAGTCTCAATTTCGCCGTAGACTTCGTCTATATGCTGGAGTTGCACATACAAAATACTCTCTTTTGGCATGAAGTCTTCAACCTTTGCGGCATTGGCGGAAAAAGCGATACCGATAAGGAAAAAAATAAAAATAGTTGTTTTCAATTTGTGTTTCATGAGGTCCCTCGACGTGTGCTCTTGAAATACATAGTTATGGAAGCCGGATGTCTTCAACGAGTGCCTGCACCTCATCTGGGGGTGGGGGTGTCAAAGCCGATACACCGATAGCAACAATGAAGTTTAGCACCATACCGAGCGTCCCGATCCCTTCAGGCGAAATACCCCATAACCAGTGCGCTGATGTGTTGTGATCTGGATTGATAAATTTGAAGTAGATGATATACGCCGCTGTAAACGTGATACCGACAATCATACCGCTGACCGCCCCGGCTTTGTTCATCCGTTTGGAGAAGATGCCCATGACAATCGCGGGGAAGAATGAACTCGCTGCAAGTCCGAAGGCGAATGCGACGACTTGTGCCACAAACCCCGGCGGATCTATACCAAAATACCCGGCAATGCAAACGGCAACGCCTGCAGCGATGCGCGCTGCTGTTAACTCTTGTTTCTCTGACAACCCCGGCGCGATGCTACCCTTGAGTAAGTCATGCGCGACCGCTGTTGAGATCACTAATAGCAAACCCGCAGCCGTTGACAGTGCAGCTGCCAAACCGCCAGCTGCGACTAACCCGACAACCCAATTCGGAAGTTTCGCAATCTCAGGGTTCGCCAATACCATGATGTCGCGATCAATCGTAAGTTCGTTTTTTATTTCAGATTTCGGTCCGCGATACTGAATCCGTCCATCGTCGTTCAAATCGTCGAACTTAATCAAGCCTGTCGTTTCCCAATTCTTAAACCACGAGGGTACATCTTCATATTTGACATCCCTGAGTTCACCATCCTGCTCAAATCTAACGGTTTGCAGCAGATTCGTCCGAGCAAATATAGCGACCGCTGGTGCGGTAGTATAGAGAAGCGCGATGAATAGGAGTGCCCACCCGGCAGAAATTCGGGCTTCAGAGGCTTTTCGGACGGTATAGAATCGGATAATCACATGGGGGAGTCCGGCTGTTCCCAACATCAACGCTGCTGTGATGAAAAAGACATCAATCGTGGCTTTACTGCCATCGGTATATAGGTTAAACCCCAACTCTTCGTTCAAACCGTTGAGTCGATCCAAGAGATATAGCCCTGAACCGTCTGCTACTTTCCCCATCAATCCGAGTTGAGGGATAGCATTGCCTGTAATGAGGATAGAGATAAAAATCGCAGGGACGAGATAGGCAAAAATCAGCACACAGTATTGTGCGACTTGCGTGTAGGTAATGCCTTTCATCCCGCCAAGTACGGCATAAAAGAATACAATTCCCATCCCGATAAATACACCCGTCTCAACATTGACACTCAGAAACCGAGAAAAGACAATACCGACACCGCGCATCTGTCCTGCCACGTAGGTAAACGAGACAAAAATTGCGCATACAACAGCGACAATCCGAGCCAATTGCGAGTAATACCGGTCGCCTACGAAATCGGGGACCGTATACTTACCGAATTTGCGGAGATAAGGTGCCAACAATAACGCCAGCAGTACGTAGCCACCTGTCCATCCGAGCAGGTAGACGGACCCGTCGCGTCCCATAAACGAGATCATCCCTGCCATTGCGATGAAAGAGGCGGCACTCATCCAATCCGCTGCTGTCGCCATGCCGTTGACGATGGGGTGTACATTGCTCCCCGCAACATAGAAATCACCCGTAGAACGTGCCTTCGACCAGAGCGCGACCCCGATATACAACGCGAAGGAGAGTGCTACCATTATAAATGTCCATGCTTGTACGTTCATGACTGTTCTGCGCCCTCCTTATCTTCATTTTCCTGTTGTTGGGCATATTTCTTCTCCAAACGATTCATCAACCAAGCATAGACAAAGATGAGTACAACGAAAATCCAGATGGACGCCTGTTGCGAAAAATAGAACCCAAGCGGACATCCGCCAATACGGATTTTGTCGAGCTGCTCTACAAACACAACTGAGCAAAGACACGAGGTAACGAACCAAATTCCCAATAAGATAACGAGGTATTGCAGATTTTTCCGCCAATATGCTTTATTCTTCGCCGATGACTCCATAAATTGTCCTCCACTGTTAAGAGAATAGTTCCGAAACCTGCATTAAACCGTATCAAAAAACAGTATCCCTGTCAATAATTCTCTGGAAACATCAATCGTTCGATATGTTCAATTAGAATGTGCAACACTTTAATATGGATTTCCTGAATCCGATCCGCTGTATCACCGGGGGCAATCAGACATATATCACAGTGTTGCTTAAGATTTCCGCCATCACCACCGAGTAGCCCAAATACGTGCATCCCACGCGATTTCGCCATCGCTGCTGCACGGACAACATTTTCAGAATTTCCACTGGTTGAAAGCACAACGAGTAGGTCGCCAGTGTGTCCGAGGGCCGATAGCGGCCGCGCGAAGACCTCGTCAAATCCGAAATCGTTTGCTGTGCAAGTGATATGTCCAGCATCGCTAAGTGCGATTGCCGGAAGCGGTCTCCGATCGCCCCGAAACTTTCCGGTGCATTCCTCAGCAAAATGGACAGCATCGCACAAACTTCCGCCATTCCCACACGTGAAGATTCTGCCTTGCCGTTCAAACACGTCTCGCATCATCTCTGCTGTCTCTGCGATGGTTGCGATATTCCCAGGATTTCGGATAAACCGATCGAGTACGTCCTGCGCTTCTAACAACGCATCGCGAATGCTATGCAAAATATCCATAATATCTTTTCTCTTTCTGTAAATCCATCCCTAAATCCGAAAAATTTCGCCTAACTTCCCGCCGAGTACGCGTCCTGCGCCAAGCAGACACGCAATCAGGATCAACATCCCAACCACACCGAGTGCGCTCGCCGTATATGCACCGTGATCGGGACGTTGAGAAAGCGACCAAATCGCTTTTGTAATCGGATAATACTTGTCCTGCATCGCCAAGATTAAACTATCGCTGACCTCTAACATCGAAAAGGAGAACACGAGAATCGCACCCGCAAGGATGTTCGCGATAACCAAAGGTAAGGTTATCTTATACAGGGTACGGATCGGTGTCGCTCCCATGTTTTGTGATGCTTCTTCGTAGCTCACGCTTGTCTGTTGGAGTCCCGCGTAGATAGAGCGTAACATATACGGTAACCGCCGGACGGCGTAACTGATAATCAGGAGGAACGTCGGGTTTTTCCGCGGATCTATGACCGAAACGAGTCCATCAGGGAAATACCGTAGCAGTAGCGTCGTATCCGCAAAACTACCCATATACCCAAACGCGATCGCGACACCGGGCAATGCTAACGGCAACATGGCAACCGCATCCAACAGATTTTGGAAGGGGAGCCGCTTGCGGGTTAACAAATACGATACGACAATCCCAACAAGGAGTGCTAACAACGTGCTGAAAATACTGTATTTTAGACTATTAAAGATACTCGGGAGTGTATCGTCATGTGTGAACGTCTCAACATAATGTGCGAAGGTCCACGATTGCGGTAACACGCTCAATCGCCACTGGCTTGCATCGGGTGTTAAGGAGACAAGGATGACACTGATATGGGGTAAGAGTGCCATAAACGTCAATCCACCGATAAAGAGATAGATGATGGTCCGCATACCCCATCTTGCCTCCGTTTCACGCGATGTCACATGCCCTCTACCGAGCATTTCATAATGTTTACTCCCTGTCCAGCGTTTGGAAACATAAAAGGCGAGTGCTGTTAGGACGATGATTAGGACAACGAGTGCGTATCCCATCGGGTTCGTGTTCGCCTCAGTCACTTGTCGGAAAATTTGCACCGCCACAACTTCATTATAATTAAAAATCAGAGGTGTACCGAGGTCCGTGAACGCCCAGATGAAGACGAGAATCGCGCCTGCGAAATAACCCGGCATCATCAATGGAAGCGTTATCTGACGGAAAACTTGGAACCGGGATGCCCCCATATTCTCTGCGGCTTCCTCCAAACTCGGATCAACGTTTGAGAGTGCGGCGACGATGTTAAGGTACATTATCGGATAGAGGTGCAATGTTGACAACATCACCACACCCCAAAAGCCGCCACCGAACCAGTCAATAGTTCCTGCCATATCAATCAGCCCAAGTTTGACGAGAAGCATGTTGACGCTGCCATATAATCCGAACAACTTCTGCATGCCAATTGCCCCGACAAAGGGCGGCATAATCATCGGAATTAAGATAACGGAGCGTAACATATTGCGTCCCGGATACCGGTACCGGGTCAAGAAATATGCGAGTGGAAGGCTGATGACGCTCGTCATTATCGTGACCATTACGCCGATATTGAGACTGTTTACGACCAGTTTTCGGATATTCGGGTCGGTCGCCATCAGTTTAAAGTAGGTCAGATCAAATTTGCTTTGAATCCAGAACGCCTCTTTGAAAACATAAAGGAGCGGGTATATAAGGAAAATGACAAAAAACAGTGTTGTCAATCCAAGAACGAGTGTGATTGAGGGTGTTAAATCATATTTTCGTTTAATTTTGTCCATTAAAGACAGATTGGTATATGGGTTTTCTTCTGTCTCTGACCGATTCAGCATCGCTTTCTCCGACCTTCTATGTGCAGGGAATGTTTTACATGCTACATCTGTAGGGTATTTTTTAATAATTATACCCTATAGACTGCCGAATTGCATATATTTTTCGCTCCAGCAGCAAAAGAGGCGTGATGGCATTCGACAGAAAGCCTACTCATCATCACACCTCAGGTTGTCCCTATTGTTTTATTTTTTTGAAGGACGTTCTTGCACCACAGGAATAACGTAACTCCGAATCGTCAGTCCATTTATTGTCTCTGTCTCTGTCCGCGGTTCCGGTGCCTCGCGGTGATCGAACACAACGTAGTAGCCCTCTGTTACGCCTTCTGTTGATAGATACGCCGCGAGTTGTTGTTTCTGGGCGGCATAACCTCTTTCACCTCTCCAAATTTTTGTTTCAACGATATATTTTCTTTGGTTATGAAGGATGATCAGATCCATCCTGCCGCGTCCGGTTGGGACTTCCATATACATTGTCCCGTTCATACTGGTAACGAACTGCTCCAGATAGGCGAAAAGGAGATGCTGTCCGATGAATTCTTGGGGTGTTTCGGGGACTTGTAGGATCCTGAACCCTGCGCGGGCAATAAAGTCTCGAAAGTTATCTAAGAGCCGTTCCATGTGAATTTGTCCAGTGTCGGTGAGATACTGAAATTCATCGGTGTCTTCGGGGAAGTAATCGTTCTCCAATCCGTTGACTACTGGCTTAAATGCTTGTAAAATGCAATGTAGATAAATTGGATTGGCAATTTTACACATTCTGTCAGTGCCTCTCGCGAGTACTCCGTACGTTGCGAGTTCATTAACAAGTTCGTTGCGTAGGTTGAAAGGTACCCCTTCCTCATACAATGCAATTCGCATCAAAAAGTTTTCAAAGCGAGGATTTCGACGGATGTTGGTGGTCAAATGTGTTAGGTGGGTATTGCTTTCGTCCATGAGTTGTATGTGTGCTGCTGAAAAGTGTGCCAACGTGAGCGTTTCAGTTTTCGGAATGTCCAGTTCCTCGGTAAGTATTTGTGCGAATCGGTTGACGAGGAAGGGTTGTCCGCCTGTCTGTTTGTGAATGGCTTCAGTCACTTCCGGCGCAAAAGCCTGTCCGACCTCAGCGGTATATTGCCCAAACAGTTCTTGTACCTGTGCAAGCGTGAAGTTGGACAACGCAAAATCGTCATGGATATTGAAGGGAGAAACAGAGCGATCATAGTTGAGTTGCGCGATGCTCTTGACACCGACAATGCCAAGGCTGTGGGGACATCGGGGAGAAGTCCTGGAGATATAGATGCGGCGGAGCGCATACAAGAAATCGTTCACGATTGCCGGAGGAATGCCATCGAACTCATCAATGAGGAGGACAACCTGTTGATTTTCTAACACCCTCGCCAATGCCTTGAAACCTCTGAGCATTGACACATTGTCGGTTAGGGTTGTGTTTTCTAAAAAATCTCTTAACGTCTCGAAGGGCTCTTCTCCGCGTTTGTAGTAAATATTCTCGATTTCCTCGCGGATATCTTCGGTGAGGTTACTATAAAAATCGGAAGGGGCAAGGTTTTTATATGCCTCAAAATCTAAATGAATAGGAAGGTAGGTCGGTGCCTCTGAGGCAAGGATATCCATAGCAGCGTAGAAGAAGGTTGTCTTTCCTGTTTGCCGGGGTGCGAAGATGACAATATAACGTCCTTCTTTGACGCGTTTGATAAACTCGGTGAGTTCTTCCGTGCGGGGGACAACGTAATGCTGTTCAGGGTTCACAGGCCCCTGCGTACCAAATCTTCTCATATAGCCGAATCTCACTAAGATACGGGTTCATTTCCGAAACCGACAAATGTTACCACAACCATCATTAAAATAATACGGCATTTGCAAAGAAGATTCAAGAGGAAAATATACCTGAAAAAGGGGAAGAGGGCAGAAACGAACGCCTGCCCTTTGCCACCGCCAGACGTGTGCCATCTGGCGAATACACTACCTCCGATATGTTCCCTTTCCCGAGGCGAGCTTTTGCCCCTTTGGGTAAACGCCATTGCATATACGCTTGATATTGGGCGAAGGTGTCGGATGAAGAAAATATTGAAATTAGGAATAGTGTTGAGAGTATAGAAACCAACGTATTTTTCATTGTGAAAATTTCCTTATCTAACAGGTTATGCTCAAAATTGACACCATAGGTGTCAATTTAGCGGTTCCCCAAGCCGGTAGGTGCGGTGTTTTTGCTTGGGGTATTTGCTTACAAGAAACACCCAAGCAAAAACGGTGTTTCTGCGTATTTCCTCTAAGCAACCGCACCGGATCTTAGGCAGAAACCTTGTGGGGGCCCTAATAAATCGCTCCATCTCTATACACCTTCTGCCTCGCGGGTGTTCAGGTCCCCAAGTCAATAAACCCGACGGGAATCAAGAGGGTTTTAGGGGATGCGAGGTTTCTGTCGAGATCCCGGTGCGGTTGATGAAGATTAATTTAGTAATTCGGTAATTCTGATCTCTTTTCTGTCTGAATCGCGGAATGCACCGAAGACACAGAGGACACGGAATGAAGAGATTGTTTTTCGGACAGCCCCATCTCCGACGAAAGGCAATATAGAAGTTAGCGTCGCCTTTTCAGCGTTCTCCGAGTTCTCCGCGATTCTGACAATTTCCGTGATTCAGACAACAAGATAATCGACCTCATAGAAGAGAACATAAAGCAAGATGTCTATGATTCGCAAATTACCGAAATATTTTCTTATACTTCATCAAACCGCACCTACCGTTCCTGGGGCCACGAGGGTTGTTTTTCTTAAATTGACACTTATGGTTATGCTCAAAATTGTACCATAGGGGTCAATTTAGTAGGAATAAGGTTATATTTCGTGTGAGAAAAATGCTGTGAAGAGGAAACACCTCTTGTATAATGTAGAAAAGGTTATCGTGGTTATTTCTACAAAAAAAGAGGTATTTCCAATGTCCATTTTACAACAAGTG
>PYJC01000075.1 GCA_003635255.1 Candidatus Poribacteria bacterium
GCGTGGCGGACGGATAGGTCATCCGCCAGAAGGCTCTTAAGTCTCTGTCGCCCCAAAAGTAACTCGCTGCATCGGCTAAGGCTGGCAACAGACTATCGCCGCCATCGGCGCAGAAACGGAGCGGTGAGGGTTTCTTGTAAAGTTTCCCCGGTCCCGTTTGTGCCAAGTCATATAAATCCGTCCGAGATGTTAGGGTATCCAGAGATTGTGTCGCTGCATCCCGATATTTCTGCATCCGCACTGGATGTTCCCAGAGATGGACGACCGCGTTCGTCAGCATCAACGCCAGCAGCAACACCGTTGCCAGGGCAAATCGGAGACTATTTAGGTTATCATAGAGTTCGCGTTTCGCTATATGCCACATAAGTAATCAGTAACCAGTTACCAGTTAACAGTTTTCAACCTCCGCAGTAAAGAGGTTAGCATCTTCCGCACCTCAATTATTGTGTCCATTAACCCAGCAAACAGAAATCAGTCAAAAGCGGCGTATTAACTGGTTACTGGAAACTGTTAACTACTTCACACCTCACTCCTGATAAAAACCAGAAATATTATCGTAAAAAGCAATAGGTTCATCGTTAGTAGTAAGAACATGTCCGGTAACGCTCGCTTCGCATTTATCTCAATACTGCTTCTTTTAAAGGAAAACGTTGGGAGCGCCCGCCAATCTGCCGCGCCCGCATCTGCAGTGAACCATTTTTGGGAGGCAAAGGCGTTTTTACTGTCCAAATAGTCGATGAATGTTAGTCGGTATTGCCGAACCGCGTCGAAAAAATCGCGGACACCTCTTAGATCAGTGCCTGCCCATGCTTGCGTCGCTGCATCGTACATCCCGACGGGTGAAAATTTCAAGAGCACTCTTTTCATATTCGCCTTCCGAACGAGTGTATCTTCTAACGCCTGTTTTCGGATAAGCCACGCTCGCTCTGCCGTTTTGATCGTCGACGGTATAAGAAATTGAAAATAATTCTGGGCATGCGGTATTTCTCGTTCAAATTTTTCGTCGAGTTTTCCAAAGGTCATCATGCTATTATAGAGATAGAGGAGCGTTCGTGGCTCTTCAGGAAAATGTTCGTAGAAAAATCCCATCCCGTTGATGTTAAAAGTCGGATCTTCACCGGGGAACGCATCAGTCGCAAGGTATTGCTTCCGTTCTCTATCGAATTCATCCCAAACCTGTTTTATCTGATTAAACGCAGAAACTGCTTTCGCTTGCGGGATGTCTGATGAACGAATCGCCGCAAGAATTAGATTCGGATACACCAACACCAAAGCTCCCCAGACAAACATCGCAAGCATCAACGCCGTTCCCGTTCTTTGTGTCACCGCTGAGATGAGCAGCCCAATAAGATAGAACACCGACAGATAGGCGATCGACGTTAAAACGATGCCACCGATACGCAGGAAATCATCGGCACTTAGAGAGATAGATACCGTTGTCGTTAACAAAACCATTGCCAAGAGCAGGCTCAGCAACAGTGGCACGAGCAGGCAGAGCATTGCACTGATATATTTCGCAAGCAAGATGTGTCCACGCCGGACGGAATGCGTCAGGACCAACCGCAAGGTCCCGTGCTCACGTTCACCTGCGAGCGCATCGTACGCGAATAGCAATGCCATCAGACTCAGAACCACCTCAAAGATAAAGACAATATCAATGGAAGACAAAATGTTGAGATACGGGTTATCTGAGGCGTTCATGCGGGCTTCCCAGAGCGTTGGCACATTATTATGCGAAATCCAAATCTCGTTTCCGAGCCGTTTGTCCAAGCCAACATTGAAGATACTCAATGGATTCGGAGGGCGATCGACCTCGACTTCGCCTGCTGAGTAGGTTTCCTTCTCTTGTATCTCCCTGTAATGTGTTTTGACAGAGGCGTTGTAGCTTTCCAATCGCTGCTCGTAATCTTTAATGAGGACACCCGTATTCGCAACAACAAGCAGCAGTGTGATAAGAAGTACCGCCGCGAACCGAAAGGTCATCAAGTTATTAAGCAGTTCTCTACGGATAAGTGTCATCATCATTTTTTGCCTTCAAGTCCCCCTGATAAGGGGGATTTAGGGGGTTTCTTCATTATTTTAAAGTCCCCTGATAAGGGGAATTTAGGGGGTTTAAACCTCAACACGCACAAAGGCGAGATAAGCACCCGACAATAGCACCATGACAAACAGCGTCAACAATAACAACTCCATCGCTCTGGTATTGAAGTCTTTACTGAGGCTGAGTGTATCTTCAAACTTTGGAACCGATGCCGGACTGACAGGTTTCTCGGCCATGCCTTCACGAATACCTATCAGATGACGACTTTTCGGATCCTTTCTATCGGTGTCAACAACGAATTCACGAAAGTGACGGGCATAACGTTGCGTATTTTCTATAAATTGCAAATGCCGCTCAAATCCTGTTCCGGCAAACGATTCAAGGAGGTGTTGGACAATTGCCACGGGTGAAACACGAATGATGGAACGCGCGTGTCGAAACTGATTAATCTGTAAATTTAAGCGATCTTCATTTAAGCGTTCGTCCAATACTACGTGTAAGCTGAAGTACTCGCTCCTTGCTGTCAATGTTTTTATATCCGAGTTATCTGACCAGACCCGATCCTCATATTTTTCATCGAGTTCCTGATGCAGTTGACGATAACGTTTCCAAAATTCACCGGACAACATAGATGGCGAAAATTCGCCAGTCATTGAAGCGAGTGTGTTGGGCATGAAAACGACCAAGGTAACCCAAACCAATAGGAGTATCACGAGGCTCACCGCACTCTGTCGCACACGCGTTGATACCAACAGACCCAACGCCAGAAACAGGCTCATATACAAGAGCGCAATACAGAAGATAATACCTAAACGCTCCCATGCCTCCGCATTGAGATGGAGGTCACTATCTGTGGAAATTACTAACAGGTTTATCAACACCGAAAGCGTAAACGGGATACTCACACTTATCAATGCCCCTAAAAATTTACCGATTAGGACAGTGTGCCGCGGAATTGAATTCGCCAACATCAAACGCAGTGTGCCGCGCTCACGTTCACCTGAAATTGCATCAAAAGTGAAAAGGAGCGCGACAAGGCTTAAAACGTAACCAATGATAAATCCCCAATCCAGTTTGATAGCATCCGGGCGGACGTTCTCCAGATTCGGCGTCACAGCCGGATACGAGAGCTTCCATACCCCTGTCATATCTGCGGAATACATAAATGGATCACCCGCATTCACAGTGCCTGACAAAAAGGCGTCACCGCCCTCCGCACAGAAGTGGAGCGGCGACGGCTTTTTGTGAAGATCCCCGGGTCCCTGTTGCGCGAGTAGATATAAGCTTTCGTTCGCATAGGACGCTAAGCGGTTTTCGTATCCGGTGACAGCGTCGTTATACTTTTGGACCCGCTTCGGGTGTTCACGGAGATGGACGATCGCATTCGTCAGCATCAACGCCAGCAGCAACACTGTTGTCAGCGCAAACCGAAGACTATTCAGATTATCATAGAGTTCACGTTTCGCTATATGCCACATTTTTTTACTTTTCCCAGGCCGGTAGGTGCGGTTTGCAACCGCACCGGATCCTCAGCAGAAACCTTACATACCCCAGAATGTCTCTTTAGTTTCTCCGTAGCCGGTTTTGGCTTAATCAAACATCTCTTAACTGACAGCTGACAGCCATTCTACACTTCTCTCCTGACAAAAACCAGGAATATCCCAATAAAAAGAACAATGTTAATCATCAGCAGCAGGAACAGATCCGGTAACGCCCGTTTTACATTTATGCTGATGTCACTTCGCTGAAAGGAAAACTGAGGTAACGTACGCCAGTCAACCGCTGCCTTGTCAAAAGAAAACCATTCTCGAGAAGCGAATACCTTTTTATCATAGTAATAGTCTATCACCGACTGTCGATACTGTTGAACTGCCGTGAAAAAATCTTGGATGCCATTTAAATCTGTTCCCGCCAGTGCCTGCGTCGCTATATCGTAGATACCCGTCGGAGAGAGTCTCAACCATATCTTATCAATCGTTGCTGGCAAAACGAATAGTTCCTCAAGTACGGGTTTTCGGACACGCCATGTGTGTTCTGCAGCATCAATAATCAACGGCACAAGAAAACGGTGATAATCCTGAACGTGAAGGACTTGGGATTCGCGCGCTTCACGAAACCCATCAATCTCTGCGCCGGCATGGTAGTAATACTGGAGTACGGATACCTTGTCTTGAAAGTGCTCAAAATTATAACCGTCTCTCCACGGCAGATTACCATACGGGTCGCCTTCTAAATGCGTATCAGTCGTAAGATAATGCTTCCGTTCTCTCTCAAATGCTTCCCATATCTGTTTGATATGATTATGTGCCGAAGCCTTACGTTCCTCTGGTGGGTTAGACGGTTGGATGACCGCGACAATCATATTCGGATACACCAGTACCAGAAACCCCCATACAAACATAGAGAGCATTAAGGCGGTGCTCGTTCGGCGCGTCATCGAAGAAATCAGCATGCCGATCAGGTAAAACACCGACAGGTACGCAATAGAAGCAACCATAATCCCACCGATGCGGAGAAAATCTTGCATGCTCAGTGAAAATGAGGGGGATGTCGTTAGCAAGATCAGCGCGAGGATGAGACTCATGAGGGTTGGCACAAGCAGGCACACCATCGCACTTATGTATTTCGCAAGTAATATGTGTCCACGACTCACGGAATGCGTTAAAACTAAACGTAACGTACCGCGCTCGTATTCACCCGCCAATGTGTCGTAGGCGAAGATGAGTGCCAATAGACTCAGAACCCCTTGAAAAATAAAGACAATATCAATTGAAGATAAAATATTCATAAAAGGATTCTGAGAACTATGCTTTTCCGCGTCCCACAGCGTTGGGATATGACCGTAATATACCCAGATCTCGTTGCCCAGCCGTTTGTCCAAACCCGTATTGAAGATGCTCAACGGGTTCGGTGGACGGTCAACGTGGAGCTCAATTACTGAATAAGTCTTGCCTTCCGACATATAATTCCGACTCTTTTGGACCTCCGTTTTGTGACCTGCCAACCGCCGCTCATGGTCTTTTATGAGCACAGCGGTATTCGCAACAACAAGTAAGAAAATAATGAACACTGCCACTGCAAATCGGAATGTCATGAGGTTATCGAGGAGCTCTCGACGGATGAGTGTCATCATTATTTATTATACCTCAACACGTGCAAATGCCAGATACACACCCGATAGAAGTCCCAGGCCCGGTAGGGTTTTTGCTGGGGTGTTTCTGCGGATTTTTTCGCGGTTTGCAACTTCACCGGATTTTAGGCACAAATCTTGGACACGCCAGAATCCTTCTTTAGTCCCGTAGGGACGGCATTTGTGTAGAAACTATATCAAACGCGGAGAAAGCCCCGTAGGGGCGGCATTTGTGGAGATGTTGTCCCAAAATACCGTAAAATATCCCTAAATTGACACCTATGATCACACTTCAACACGCACAAATGCAAGATACGCACCCGACAGAAGCACTAAGACAAATAACGTCAACAATAACAATTCCATTGCTGCAGTGTTGAAGTCCTTACTCAGATTAAGGGTATCTTCAAATCTCGGTACTGCTTCTGGGCTGATAGGTTTCTCGGACATGCCTTCACGCACGCCCAAAATATGAAGACTTTCTGGATCGGCTCTATCGGTGTCAGCAACGAATTCACGAAGTTGACGGGTATAACGTTGTGTGTTTTCCACAAATTGCAAATGCCGTTCAAATCCGGTGCCAGCAAATCCTTCCATAAGATGCTGCAGAAGTGTGGCGGGTGAGATACCAGTGATAGCACGCGCTCGGTGCACTTGGGCACTCCGATACTTTAATCGTTCTTCGTGCTTGCGTTCGTCTCTTTCAGCGTTTTTGGTGTAAAACTCGCTTTTCGCCCTTAACCTCCTATCCTCCGATTTACTGGACCGACCTTCCCTATATATCTCCCATAAGTCCTCTTTAATTGGATGACGCTGCTTCCAAAATTCTTCAAAGGATGTCGCAGGTGAGAAGCTGCTTGCGATTGAAGCGAGGGTACTCGGCATAAAAACGACAAGCGTTACCCACGTCAACAGAAGTATCATCAGACTCACCGCGCTCTGTTGCACCCGCGCCGAGACTAACAGCCCTAACGCCACAAATAGACTCGTGTACAAAAGCGCGAGACAGAAAATGATACCTAAGCGTCCCCACGCTTCTGTCGTCAGGTGAACGGTATTTGCAGTAGAAATTAATAAAAGGTTCACCAACACAGCAAGGGCAAACGGGATGCTAATACTGAGCAGTGCCCCGAAGAATTTGCCGATAAGGACAGTGTGTCGCGGAATTGAATTCGCTAACATCAATCGGAGTGTGCCGTGCTCGCGCTCACCGGAGAAGGCATCAAAGGTGAACCAAAGGGCTATCAAACTCAAGATGTAACCGATGATGAATGCCCAATCCACTTGTGAAACCTTCGGTCCAACGTTCTTGTTGTGGAGGTTGGCATCTGGATAGGACAGGCTCCAGATACCTTCGAGTAGCCGGTTGCCTTCTGCATCGGTCATAAACACAGGGGGTTCGCCCACTTCAACAGCATCAGGTAAAAGGGATTCTCCTCCGTTTGCACAAAAGTGAAGGGGAGACGGCTTTTTGTAGAAGTTTCCCGGTCCGTATTGTGCGAGTGTATAGAGGCTGTCGTCGGCGCGATCCGTTAAGTGATTCAAAGATTCGGTGACAGCGTCCTGATACCGCTGTACCCGTTTTGGATGCTCTCGGAGATGCTTAACAGCATTGGTTACCATCAACGCCAGCAATAAAACGGTTGTTAGGGCGAATCGGAGGCTATTGAGATTATCGTAGATTTCACGTTTCGCAATATGCCACATTGGTTTTCGGTTGCCTCGCAGTGAGAGTTATCAGTTTTCAGTTAAGAAACTGTGGTTTGGATTGCAGTTATCAGTGGAATAGTTATCAGTTATGGGTTAAAAGAGGATCTCAACTTAAGCAAACACCTCTTAACTGACAACCGACAACTGATAACTGACAACCATTCTACACTTCACTCTTGACGAAAATCAGTAATACTACTGTAAAGAGAATAACATTCATTGTAAGCAACAGAAGCATGTCCGGGAGTGCTCGTTTTGCATTGATACCCGTATCGCTTCTGTGAAAGGAAAACTGCGGGAGCGCATCCCAGTCAGCTGTGCCTTTGTCTGCAGCGAACCATTGTCGCGATTCAAATATCTTTTTGTCATAGAAATAGTCAACGACTGCGCGCCGGTAACGTTGAACTGTGCCGAAAAAGTCTTGAATCCCCTCTAAGTCGGTGCCTGCCCAGGCTTCCGTTGCCGCATCATACAGACCGACTGGTGAAAACCGCAACAGCATTCGACCGAGGTTTGCGGGTTGGACATAGATCGCCTCAAGTGCCGGTTTCCGAACAAGCCACGTCCGTTCCACGGTATTGATAGTTTCTCTATTGTAGAAGCCGTAATAATTCTGGACGGGTGGTACCTGTGGCTCAGATTCTGCTTTAATTTTTCCGGCGTACAATCCGGTTTGATGAAAATAGAGCAATATTGAGGGTTTGTCCTCATCTTGCCAGAAGGTGTATTCAACACCTTCCAAGCCAAATCCCGCAGCCAGATCTTCACCGCCACGCGATGGCGGACTTAAGACACCATCATTGCGGATAAACTGCTTATTTTCTTTATCTAATTGTTCCCACATCTGTTTGATTTGATTATGGACGGAGATTTGCGCATTCGGTTTCGGGACGATATCAACTGCCGTAAGAATCAGATTCGGATACACAAGCACTAAGACCCCCCAGACGAACATGCAAAGCATGAGCGCAGTACTGGTGCGACGCGTCAGCGCAGAGATGCATAAGCCGATGAGGTAGAACAACGACACATAAAGCAGTGATGTCAGCACAATCCCGCCGATGCGAAGAAAATCATCCGCGCGCAGGGCAAGCGTAGTGGATGTCGTCAGCAAGATGATGGACAGGAGAAGGCTGATCAACAACGGCACAAGTAAGCAGAGCATCGCGCTGATGTACTTGGCAAGTAGGATGTATCCGCGCTGGATTGGGTGCGTCAGCACAAGACGTAATGTGCCGCGTTCACGTTCGCCAGCAAGCCCATCGTAAGCGAAGATCAGCGCGAGCAGACTGAGGACACCCTGAAAAACAAGCACAATATCAATTGAAGTGAAGAGATTGAGAAACGGATTATCCATCCCGTGTTTCTCCGCATCCCAAATTGTCGGCACAAACGCATGGTACACCTCTATTTTATTCCCCACCTGCTTATCTAATCCGAGATTGAAAATACTCAACGGGTTCGGCGGGCGATGAGCAACTAATGTTCCGGAGTAACCGGCATAGGTTTTTTCCTCGCGTAAGTCCTCGCGACTCTCCTGGACAGCCGTATTGTAAGCGGTGAGTCGCTGTTCATAGTCCTTGAGAAGCACAATCGTATTGGCTACCACAAGCAACAATGTAATGAAAACAGCTGCCGCGAATCGGAATGTCATCAGGTTATCAAGCAGTTCCCTGCCAATGAGTGTTTTAAGCATTTTATACTATACCTCAACGCGCACAAACGCAAGATACGCACCCGACAGAAGCACTAAGACAAATAAGGTCAGCAGTAACAATTCCGTTGCTGCTGTATTAAAGTCCTTACTCAGATTAAGCGTATCTTCAAACTTTGGAACTGCTTCCGGACTGACAGGCTCCTGCGACATACCCGTTCTAACACCAAAGATATGAAGACTTTCTGGATCCGCGTTATCCGTATCAACAATGAATGTTCGGAATTCTCGTGCGTAGGTTTTCACATTTTCTAAGAATTGGAGATGTCTCTCAAACCCTGTTCCAGCGAAGGATTCAATAAGGTTCTGTACGATGGTAACAGGCGAAAGACGGGTGATGGCGCGCGCTCGGTGTACCTCAGCAATCCGCCGGTTTAAGCGTTCTTCGTGTAACTGCTCCTGCTGTTCCGCATCTTTGGTGACATACGCGCCATCTATCTCTATTCTCTTCGTAGAACCCTCAGGCCCTTCATCATAATTAGCGTAGTAGTCGCTTGATAGTTCCTCATGAAGTTTCCATGAACGTTCCGAGAAGTCATAAGTAGGCCCTGATGATGTAGATCTACCCGCAATCGAAGCGAGGGTACTCGGCATAAATACGACAAATACAACCCAAACCAATAACAGGACGACAAGACTCACCGCGCTCCGTTGCACTCGCGCCGACACGAGCATCCCCAATGCCAAAAAAAGGCAGGTGTAAAGCACAGCAATAAAGAAGATGATGCCTAAACGTCCCCACGCCTCCGCATCCAGATGAACATCACTTGACGTAGAAATTACCAACAGGTTCACCAGAACCCCAAGGATGAAGGGTATACTCACACTTATAAACGCCCCCAGAAACTTGCCAATGAGTACAGTGTGCCGCGGAATTGCGTTAGACAAGGTCAGCCGGAGGGTGCCGCGTTCGCGTTCCCCCGAAATCGAATCAAAGGTAAACAGGAGTGCAACGAGGCTTAAAACATAGCCGATGATGAAACCCCAATCCACTTTGGTTACCTCTGGACGCACGTTATCCCGATTCGGAGTGGCGGATGGGTATGCGAGTATCCAAAAGCTTTTGAGTGTGTCGGTACTCCAACGGTGGTAACCTGCTTGTGCCCGATCCGACATAAACGTTTCGCTACCCTCTGCACAAAAACGGAGATTGGACGGTTTTTTGTAGAGATAACCAGGTCCCTCTTGCGCAAGGTCATACAGGCCGTTTGATGCATGCGCAGCGATGTGATTCTGGTGTCCCGAGACACGCTCGCGGTATTGCTGCACCCGCTCTGGATGTTCCCGAAGATGTACAACGGCGTTCGTCAGCATCAATCCAAGCAACAGGACCGTTGCAAGCGCGAATCGGAGACTATTGAGGTTGTCAGACAGTTCACGTTTTGCGATATGCCACATTGGTTATTAGTCCTTAGTTTTCAGTTATCGGTTATCAATGTTAGAAAGTGTGCTAAAGGGTTTCCCAAAGTGTTCTAAAGTTTGGAAGTTGATAACTTTAGTTCACTTTAGCACATTTTACAGACTTTAGCACACTTTACCGACTTCTCTAACTGACAACTATTTTACACTTCACTCTTGACGAAAATTAGAAATATCACGATAAACAGAACGACATTAATCATGAGCAGTAGACATACATCTGGGATCGCTCGCTTCGCATTTGTGTCAATATTATCTCTTTGAAAGGAGAACTGCGGCAGCCCACTCCAATCCGCCGCGCCCTTGTCCCCAGAGAACCATTGTCTCGATTCAAACACCTTACTATCGTAGAAATAGTTAATGACGCTCTGTCTATATTGTCTCGCAGCGTCAAAAAAATCCCTGATGCCGAGCAGGTCGGTTCCTGCCCACGCTTGCGTTGCGGCATCATACAACCCTACAGGCGAGAGTTTCAAATAGATCCGCTCCGTATCGGCGGGTTGAATGAAGATTTCTTCGAGCGCGGGTTTTCGGATGAGCCATGTTCGATCCGCGGCATCAATCGTCTGCGCCCCAAGGAAACCGAAATGTTTCTGCGCGTGCGGCATCTTCGGTTCATCTTTCTCACCAAATCCTTCAAAGTGCATGACACTTCTGTAGGTGTACAGCAGTATCGGAGCGTAATCCCGAAAGTTAGCACCGCGCCAGCCAATCCCTCTTAATTCATATCCCCAATCTTCGCCAGGAAAATCGTCGGTAGATAGGTAGTGTTTGCGTTCTCTGTCGAATGTCTCCCAGATATTTTCAATTCGGTTGAAAGCGGACGTTCTAAGCGCGTCTGGTGACGCCGGACGTGGGATCACTGTCAGAATCATGTTGGGGTAGACTAAGACCAAAAAACCCCAAACAAACATGGACAACATCAAGGCAGTACTCGTTCGGCGCGTCGCCGCTGAAATCAGCAACCCGATCAGGTAGAATACGGAAAGATACGCAACGGATGTCAAAATGATACCACCGATGCGAAGAAAATCATCGCTGTTCAGGGATATGGAAGTGGATGTTGTCAGCAAAATGATCGCGAGAAGCAGGCTTATCAATAGGGGTACAATTAGGCAGAGCATTGCGCTCATGTATTTCGCAACCAATATTTTACCGCGTCCAATAGGGTGCGTTAGCACTAAACGCAGTGTTCCACTTTCGTATTCTCCCGCGAACGCATTATACGCGAAAATGAGTGCGAACAGACTCAGGATAACCTCAAAGATAAAAACAATATCCATTGAAGCGAACATATCCATGAACGGATTATCCGACCCGTGCATGCCAGCGTCCCACAGCGACGGAACCAATTTGTGAGATACCTCTATCTCATTTCCGAGACGCTTATCAAACCCGACATTGAAAATACTCAACGGATTTGGCGGACGGTCAACACGCACTTCACCTGCGGAATAGGTGATTTTCTCCTGCAGTTGACGTTGATGCATTTTGACAGCATCGTTATGGCTTGCTAAACGTCGTTCATAATCTATAATTAACACAAAGGTATTGGCAACGACAAGCAACAACGTTATGAAGGTCGCTGCCGCAAATCGAAATGTCATTAGGTTGTCAAGAAGTTCTCGACGGATCAGGGTCATCATTTTTATCACACCTCAACGCGCACAAATGCAAGATATGCCCCGGATAAAAGGACAATGACGAACAGCGTTAGCAACAGCAGATCGACTGCCGCTGCGTTGAAATCCTTACTGAGACTTAGCGTATCTTCAAATTTTGGAACCGCATCTGGACTGACAGGCTTCTGCGACATACCTTCGCGAACGCCTATGATATGGAGGCTTTCTGGATCCGCTCTATCGGTGTCAGCGACAAATTCACGAAATTGTCGTGCGTAACGTTGTGTATTCTCTATGAATTGTAGATGGCGATTAAAACCAGTACCAGCGAACGATTCGAGAAGATGTTGCACAATCGCTACGGGTGAGATGCGGGTGATGGTGCGCGCAAATTGAGCCTGGGCGGTTTTCTGAGCCAATTGTTCGTGGCTCAAGCGTTCCTGCTCCTGTGCTTCTTGGATAACGTGTTCACCTTCAAATTGCATTCTTTTAGAGGGTTCAGATTCTCTCGGAAGATGCGTGTCGTACCTTGCAAAACGTGCTTCATAAAGCTGACCTCGGCGTTTCCAAAGTTCATCCGTGCTCATCGGTGATGAGAATCCACTCACAATCGCGGCGAGCGTACTCGGCATGAAAACTACAAAGATAACCCATGCCAACAGGAGGATCACGAGGCTCACCGCGCGCCGCTGCACACGCGCGGATACAAGTAATCCCAAGGCGAGAAAGAGACACAGATAGAGAATAGCGATTAAGAAGATGATGCCTAAACGTCCCCACGCGTCAACACCGAGATGGACATCGCTTGACATGGAAATCACCAAAAGATTCATCAACACAGCGAGGGATAGGGGAATGATGATACTGATTAAGGCTCCCAAAAACTTGCCAATCAGCACAGTGTGCCTTGGAATTGGATTCGCTAACATCAATCGCAGCGTACCGTGCTCGCGCTCACCAGAGATTGAATCAAAAGTGAACAGAAGCGCGATGAGACTCAGAATGTAGCCGATGATGAAACCCCAATCCACTTTGGTAACGGCCGGACGAATGTTGATCAGATTCGGAGTGGCGACTGGATAGTCTAACCGCCAGAAGCCCTTTAATCTCCCACTGCTCCCACTGATGGACCAGAGAAAAGCTCCGCCGACAACATCTGATAGAAAGGCTTCACCCCCGTCCGCACAGAAACGGAGCGAGGACGGTTTTTTGTAAAGCAAGCCGGGCCCCTGTTGCGCAATGTCATACAAACTATCTCCCCGAGCCTTCAAACCATCCAGAGATTTCGTGACCGAAGCACGATACTTCTGGAGTCGGTTCGGGTGCTTTTGGAGATGCACAACAGCATTCGTCAGCATCAGTGCTAATAAAAGGACAGTTGTCAGCGCGAACCGTAAGCTATTAAGATTATCATAAAGTTCGCGTTTTGCGATATGCCACATTTTATTACTGAACAGTTATCAGTTAACAGTTATTAGTTACAAGAGTGCCTCGCAGTGAGAGTGATAGTTCGAAAATAAGTACTAAAAACTGAAAAGTTTTTCGTATGAAGATTAAGAATTTAATCGGGTAATTTTTACCAATGCCCGGTGCGGTTGCAAACCGTACCTACCGGACCTGGGAGAACACGGAATCACCCACATATTTTATTAAACTTCATTAGAAAAACCGTACTGACAACTGATGACTCTCCTATACTTCATTTTTGATAAAAATCAGAAATATTATGATAAACAGAACGACATTGGTAATCAACAGTAGAAATAGATCTGGTAATGCCCGCTTTGCATTTATTTTTATATCACTTCTCTGAAAAGAAAATTGGGGTAGCGTGCGCCAGTCCGCTGCCCCTTTGTCCGCCGAAAACCATTGACGCGACTCGAACACCTCTTTATCGTAGAAATAGTCAATTACTGTCTGTCGGTACTGCCGTGCTGCATCAAAAAAATCTTGGATGCTGAGAAGGTCTGTGCCTGCCCAAGCTTGTGTCGCGGCGTCATAGATCCCTACGGGTGAGAGTTTCAACAAGGTTCTATCTATTTTCGCGGGTTGGACGAAGATGTCTTTGAGTCCTTGATTTCGAACGAGCCATGTGCGTTCTGCGGTGCTAATCGTCAGCGGCACGAGGAAACGATAATAATTTTGGGCGTACGGGACTTTTGGTTGGGATCTTTCATCAATTTCGTCAAAGTGCGCGCCAGCCTTGTAATAATAACGGAGTGTTCTTGAATCTTCCCTAAAGCGTTTGAAGTTGTACCCCACCCATCCTATGCCAAAACTTGTGCTCTCCCCTGGCACTGGATCATTTATGAGAAATGCTTTGTGTTCCGTGTCGAATTCCTCCCACATCTGTTGAATCTGGGAAAAAACCGATTTCGCACGCGGTTCTGAATCATGTAACGGCTCAAGGGCTGCAAGGATCACGTTGGGATACACCAGCACCAAAAAGCCCCAGACAAACATAGAAACCATGAGCGCAGTACCCGTCCGACGCACTACCGCTGAAATTAGTAAACCGATGAGGTAGAATACTGACATATACGCGACCGAGCTAAAAACAATCCCACCGATCCGGAGAAAATCAGCCGTTTTTAGGAAAATCGAACCCGTACCTGTCAGCAAAATTATCGCAAGCGATAGACTCATCAATAGAGGGATAAGCAAGCACACCATGGCACTCATATATTTGGATAACAGGATGTGACTTCGACGAACGGGATGTGTCAGGAGCAAGCGTAACGTGCCGGACTCGTGTTCCCCCGCAATCGCGTCGTACGCGAAAAGGAGTGCCATTAGGCTCAGCACCACCTCAAAGACAAAGACAATATCAATTGCGAAAAAGATATTGAGAAAAGTCGTATCCGATCCGTGCGTCTCGGCATCCCACAGCGTCGGCACAAAACCGTGATGAATTGCCACTTGGTTTCCCAATCGTTTATCCAGCCCAACATTGAAGATACTCAACGGATTCGGTGCCCGGTCAACAACCACGTCACCCGCCGAATAGGTTTTCGTGCCCCGCACTTTCTGCTGATGCGTTTTGACAGCGGTGTTGTAACTTTCTAAACGCTGCTCGTAATTTCTGATGAGCACAACGGTATTTGCGACAACAAGTAACATTGTAATGAAAACTGCCGCCGCGAAACGGAAGGTCATTAGGTTGTCAAGAAGTTCTCGGCGGATAAGTGTTAGCATTATGAAGTTTCCCCTATACCAGTTTACCAGTTCCTTCCTTTTTCAGCAAATACAAAACGCTTTTACTAGCAACGTTTCAAACCTTGCTGGCAGGTCTTAGCGTACTGATATAGCAGTATTTGATCTGTGTCATTGATATGTTATAATCCGATCTAACGCGTTTTCTTCATTCGTATTTAGAAATCTGAGTTCAATACGAATACTCACATTATATAGTGACGCGCGCGATACACAAAAAAGTTGCCTAATTTTACCGAAGTTCGATAAAGCTATTAGAAGGGAAATCTACAGATTTGAAAGTATGTGGAATGGGTCCATGCGTCAGGAATATAAGGGACGGGTATGTGCTAAAAACAGTTGGAAAAAAGAATGGTGGGCTTACCTGGAATCGAACCAGGGACCTCACGCTTATCAGGCGTGCGCTCTAACCGTCTGAGCTATAAGCCCACGAAAAGTATCTTGGAAATGGAAGATGTTCGAGAAAACACTTCGTCAAAAAGCACTATTAATTATACACCTCGAAAGCGGATTTGTCAAATTAATTTGTTAGAATCTATTTTTGATTGCGCCCCAAGTCGCTGCTAACTTAAGACGTGGAGAGACAGGACGCACCTTATCAATATCGGCGATGCTTTCGACAACAACCATATTATCAAAATAACTGACACCCCCGGTAATTCCCATCATACCGACGGGACCCGTTTTAAAAGTGTCGTTATCAACTTCCACAACAGGCTTCTCATCAACATGCCAATCCGAAGGCGGTAATTCGTCCTCCCGTTTCCTTAGATATATCTGATGTTGCCCGCCTT